>JAUXVD010000012.1 GCA_030684575.1 Nitrospirota bacterium
GTACGGAATGTACTTGGCCATGCCCTTCTCCGCACAGACTTTCGTCAAGGCCGCGGTCAACGTCGTCTTGCCGTGGTCCACATGCCCGATCGTCCCGATATTCACGTGCGGCTTCCGCCGCTCATATTTCGCCTTCGCCATGCCTCAACTCCCTTTCTGAAAATCTCCCAACGCACTATTCCCGTCGCGCTAACTAAATAATACGCGCACTGATCGAGCAAGCCCTACCTGGAGCCCACGACGCGGATCGAACGCGTGACCTCGTCCTTACCAAGGACGTGCTCTACCAACTGAGCTACGTGGGCCTTCACTTCACGCCTTTTCCCGTCGCGCCCATCGTATTCGCTCCGGGTCGAGCAAGCTCGGTTTGGAGCGGGCGATGGGATTTGAACCCACGACAGCCAGCTTGGAAGGCTGGAACTCTACCACTGAGCTACGCCCGCCCATATTCTTCCCACAGTCTCAAACCTTGCAGCACACTTCACAACTGTCCTCAATCAAGCCCCAACCCCTACGCCCCACAAGCTAAACTATAATGATGGTGGGCAGGCAAGGATTCGAACCTTGGAAGCCGATGGCAACAGATTTACAGTCTGCCCCCTTTGGCCACTTGGGTACCTGCCCAAAACGCCCCGCACAATAAATCTATTCTCACAATTATCAGCTTCTTTTTCATCGCATGATGATGAAAGAAGAATAAGCTGGTCCACGCACATCTCCCCCTGTCCTTATAAATAAGGACAATTGCGGCGAGATGCGGGCACAGCCTTGTTCAGGAAACGCTCGATTCTATTGATGGGGTATGGCGAAGTCAAGACCCAAAATCAGAATTGTCTTGTTTTTCTCAGACATACCCACAAGCGACCCTGCCGAATGACCATTCTTTTACGAGTTTCGGCACCACCAGCCTCACCTCTCCCCTACTATTCTTGAAACAATGTCATGGCATGATGGAGTGCGAGCGCTTGCCGTCACATTGCCCCTCTCGCTGACCCCTCTCGTCCGGTCCAGCTAGCACTCCCACCGCGCGGGCAAGGAGACCGGGGGAGGCCCCCATCACATCCCTCATCAGCACCACCGCTTCCTCTGACGACAAGCGCGAGGCTGCCGCCAAGTATCGCTTGTGCGTCACGACCCTCTCAGCAGGGTCTTCAGGCTCGTAATATCCTCGGAGGGCCCCTTCACGATCGGCAATCCTGAGACGACGCACCCATTCGTCCTGACTCCTCCCGGACTTTTGGATCGACGGCCCTGCGCCCTTCGTCAATTCCAACTGATTCCACACCATCCACCCGACAAACACCGCCCAGGTTTCGTTGAGGGCTTCCCACGATTCACGTTCCGTCAGAAATCGCTCCTCCGTTTCGCCCTTCCTCTGCACCACCGGCGTGATCAGGACCGCTCCATAGCGACAGCCCTGTTGCATTTTTGCGAACGTGAGAATCGGGTCCGGCAACGCCTCAGCCGCCGTCGTGGCCAAATAATCGACATAGGCGTGAAACAATTCGTGGTACAGCGTCTCGATTTCGACATGCGTAAGCCGTCCGAGCGGACGCAACGTGGCGCCGGCGCCATTAAAGGACAACGCGCGGTTGAGCACCATCCGATGCTCGCCGAGATGATACTCGGCGGCATAGGTGCGCAAATCGTCGAACTCAAACTGGATGAAGCTCGGCGGGATCGCCTTGAGGAACTTCGTCGGAAGACCCAGCGTCTGGGCCTCACTGAGCAGCTGACGCCACATCCGGTCCGTCAACGATGGCCGCTCCTCCGACAACCCCGCATTCGGCAGGGAGAGGAGTCCGCCCAACAGGAGGCCTATCAGGGCCACTCTACGCAACATAGGCACCATCGATATTGATCCACTCGAGGGTGGGAAGGCTATCGCGGGAAGTATCGGTCACATCTCATGGTCATCGCGGCTATACCAGTCAGGCCGCCCACCTTCCTCCATGAGGGTCAGCTGATTCAGCAACGCAGGCGCTACAGGATCCAGGAAGCGAGAGGGATTCGAGAGCACCATGCCACTTCCCCGATCGAACACATTGATCGGATAGGTGAGGTACAGATGCCGCTTGGCTCTCGTCACGGCAACATAGAACAGCCGCCGCTCCTCCTCCAGCTCCTCATCTTCACCGAACGCATAGACCGATGGAAACCGTCCATCCACAACCCACATGACGAATACACATTGCCACTCAAGCCCCTTCGCCGAATGGATGGTGGACAGCACGAGCCTCTCGTCATCGCGATCGGGAGCCCCATTGCCGGCGGCGCTCCCATCCGGGGGCTCCAGCGCCAGATCGGACAAGAAGGCTTCGAGCTCTTGATACCGCTCCGCGATCGTCTGCAAATGGTCCAGATCCCGTGCACGCTTGGGATAGTCGTCGTACTGGTCCTTGAAAATCGGCAAGTAATACTCATAGATCTGGCTCACCAAATTCGCCGGCCGCAGCGCTTCGTCTCCCGCAAGACTTTCGAGCGTCAACGCCAAATCCTTCAACCCCTTCCCCGTTCGCCCCGGCATCATAGAAAGGGCGCGATAGGGATTATCAGACTTCACCAACGCCGCCATGACATCCTGGGCCTTCTTCGGCCCGACCCCTTCGATGAGCATGAGTACGCGATGCCAGCTGACAAGATCCAGCGGGTTCGCCACCACTCGTAAATGGGCCAACAGATCCTTCACATGTGCGGTCTCGATAAATTTAACCCCGCCACGCTTGATAAATGGCAGTCCGTGGCGCGACAGCTCAATTTCCAGATCGAAGGAATGGAAGCTCGACCGAAACAGCACCGCCATTTCGCCGAGCGGGACCCCTTCCTCCCGCAGCTCCAAAATTTTCTGCGCGATGAAACGCGATTGCGCATTCTCCCCTGCCGCTTCCACCAATGTCGGCAATGGCCCGTCCAACTTCCGAGTAAAGAGCCGCTTCGTATATTTCTCGGTTGCCACGTCGATAACGGCATTCGCCAGATTCAGGATCGGCTGGGTACTGCGGTAGTTCTCTTCGAGTTTATAGATCGTGGTGCCGGAAAAGAGAGACGGAAACTCCATGATGTTCTTGAACGTCGCACCACGGAACGCATAGATGGATTGCGAGTCGTCGCCGACGACCATGACGTTCCGATGAGTGGACGCAAGGTGCCGAATAACATCCGCCTGCAAGCGATTGGTGTCCTGATACTCATCCACCAGGATGTACCGATACAGCGATGAAATCGTCCGTCTGACCGCGTCATCTTCCATCAAAAGCCGCCGCAGCAGCACCAGCAAATCGTCATAATCTACCAGCTGACGCTGGCGTTTCGACACCTGATAGCCCTGCTGTAACTGCCCAAGCGCCTCCAGATGGTCCGCAAAATGATTGAACTCTTCGACGACGATCTCGTCGAGCGGGCGCAGGGTATTCTCCGATTTGCTGAACATCTCTGCAATCGTCCCCTTGCGGGGAAAGCGCTTGTCTTTTTCGTTCAAACCCAGCTGCACACGAACCAGGGCGATCAAGTCTTCGGCATCACCCCGATCCAGAATGGTAAAGCCGGGCTCCAGGCCGATCGATCGACCATAGCGCCTGAGCAACATATTGGCTACGGAATGAAACGTACCGCCACGCACCCGCTCGCTACGCACGCCAATCAGCTCGCCCGCCCGCTCAAGCATCTCCTGCGACGATTTTCGCGTAAAGGTGAGCAGCAGGATGTGAGACGGATCGACCCCCGAGTCGATCAAATAGGCGACGCGATAGACCAGCGTTCGCGTCTTGCCGCTGCCGGCGCCGGCAATGACCAAAGCCGGCCCTTCGCCCGCAGTCACCGCTGCAAGCTGCTGGGCATTCAACGCCGCGGCATAGTTAAGCGAGAGCACGGAGGCCGGCCCTTGGTCCGGCGACCGCTTCAACACATACGGGGTACTGTCTCGGTTCATGTGGCAGCTCGTGAGGTGGTCGCGCTCTATAGCATACTGGGGTGGCCCTTTCAAATCGACCCATCGGTCCCGACCCAAGCCTGACCGATCAAAAGACCTACCAGAGAGACGGCCCTTGGAGACCACGCCGTAACCTGTATATAATGGCCCCTCTTTTTATATGTGAGGTCATTGTGGGAACGTCCAAAAATCCTTATAGCGAACAACTCCGCGGAATCGCCGAACTCATACTCGCCGTCGCCGGCGAGTCCGTGACCGTCATGAAACGGAACGCCCCGGAGCGAGCCTTGAAATTGAAGCGACACGATGAATGGGGCATCTACCTTGAATTCCTCAAAGTCATGTTCAACCTCACGGACCGGCTCTCCATTCTCTACTTGCCGATCAAGGACCAGCCTCTGTTTATGGACAGCCTCGAAGACGCCGTGACCCTGCAATTGAAAAGTGTGCTTGAGCCGGCATTCGGTACTGGCGCCGACCAAACGGAAATCATGCTCACCGTCGGCGCGGCGGTGGCAGAAAGCCGGCAAACCTATGAGCGATACCGGTTCCTGGTCACTGAGGATACCCCCGAGAAAACCGAGATGCTGAAAGACTTTGGCGGACGAGTCGCCGATGCGATGGGCATCGCAGGGAACGAGCACGTATCCTCGGCGGCAACCCTCTGCGCGAGCGCCGTCATTCCAGCCATCAAAGCCGTCTTAGCCGGAGACGCGCCACCAGCCGCTGCCGTCAATACCGCCGATCCAGCGACCGCGACCGCATCCACCCTGTCACCGCCCCCTGCGACACCTGAACCTCAGGGGCCAACAGGAACCGAAATCAAATTAGTCAGCGTGATGTCAACCGTCGAGGGAGAAGAAGTCGAAACTCGCTGGGGACTGCACCCGCGATTCCGACAAGATCTTCCTCCGGAGGACATGCAACAAGTCACCAGGCTAATGAATCGCGTGGCAAAAATCCTTGGTGAACGTTATGCCTCCGTGGCATTCTCCGACGAATGGACGTCCTGGCATAAAGCCGGTCACGCCTAACCGCTCTCGCCAGTTGCATCTGGCCGTTCCCACACGACGACGCCAACTCCCCATCAGAAACTTGGAGGTGCAGTGGATACTTCGCAAACAGCAACCAGTGTACCGAATGGCATTCCATCCGGCCTCTCACGTCTCATGGAGCTGGCGCATAACCTCTGGTGGAGTTGGACCCCGGAGACTCGTCGACTGTTTGAGCACATCGATCCAACCCTCTGGGTACTGACCCACCACAACCCCGTAGAGCTACTGGCGAAAGTCAGGCCAGACCGGCTCATGCACCTCACCCAAGATCCCTCGTATATGCGGTTGTACTCTGCCGCCCTCAAGATATTTGACGAATATCTGCAGAACAAACAAAGTTGGTTTAAAACACAACATGGCGACTTGAAAGCCCCCACCATCGCCTACTTCTCTGCGGAGTTTGGTCTACATCGATCCATCCCGATTTACAGTGGTGGCCTGGGCATTCTTGCCGGGGACCATTGCAAGGAAGCCAGCGATCTGGGCGTGCCCCTGGTGGGAATTGGATTCATGTATCCACAAGGATATTTTCGACAACGGATCACGCCAGAAGGATGGCAAGAAGCAGCCTATGCTCCATTTAAACAAGCAGAGTCCCCGATTCATCCTGCCCTCACTCCATCGGGAGAGCCCTGCCGGATTACGGTCGAGATCGGGAGTCGAGTCGTCACGGCTGCAGTCTGGAAAGTGCTTGCCGGACGGGTGCCCCTCTACCTCATTGATACAGACGTCCCCGAGAACAGCCCTGAGAATCGAGCTCTTTCAGCTCGACTGTATGGCGGCGATCAAGAGATGCGCCTCTGTCAGGAATATCTGTTGGGTATCGGCGGTGTCCGCATGCTGCGTGCCTTGGGCATCGCACCGACGGTCTGGCATGCCAATGAGGGCCACTCTGCCTTCCTCACACTCGAACGCATTCGCGAATTGACCCAAAAAGGATCGACGCATGCAGACGCCTGCGAAACGGTCCGCCAAAGCACCGTATTTACAACCCACACTCCGGTGCCAGCCGGCCACGACGTGTTCCCCCATCACCTCATGGACCGGTACTTTACCGGCTATTGGGATCAACTGGGTCTCTCGCGGGAAGACTTCCTGCGATTGGGCGACACACCCGAGTCCCAGGGACAAGGGTTCAACATGACGGCACTCGCGATCCGAATGGCCGCGCATGTGAACGGGGTCAGCCGTGAACATGGACGGGTCTCGCGTGAGATGTGGCACCATATGTGGCCGGGACTGGCCACCGAGCAGGTCCCCATCCGTAGCGTGACAAATGGCATCCATGCCCCGACCTGGATCGGACCAGAGCTCAACCAACTCTATGGCAAATACCTGGGCCCGGAATGGACGGACAAATGCGACGACACGGCGATGTGGCAACGGGTTCTGGATATCCCCGATCAGGAACTCTGGGCCGTGCATCAAACCAGCAAACGAAAACTGATGAGCTTCATCCGGGAACGGGCGAGAAGCGGCTGGATGCAGGGCCACCTCCAGGCCTCGCAAGTCTTAACGCGAGGCACGTTGCTCGATCCCGAAGCGCTCACCATCGGCTTCGCCAGGCGTTTTGCCACCTACAAACGAGCCACCTTGTTGTTCCGCGATCTCGAACGGCTCAAACAGTTGCTCCATAACCAATGGCGTCCCGTCCAATTGATCTTTGCCGGCAAGGCTCATCCAGCCGATGAGCCTGGTCGCTATTTCATCCATGAAGTATTGAGTTTTTGCGACGACCATAAATTGGGCGGACATGTGGCGTTTATTGAAAACTATGATATGCACATGGCGAAATTTCTCGTCCAAGGGGTCGATATTTGGCTCAACACCCCACGTTTTCCCTTGGAAGCGAGCGGAACGAGCGGGCAAAAGGCCGCACTCAACGGCGTCATCAATCTCAGCGTCCTTGATGGCTGGTGGAAAGAGGGCTACAACGGAGCCAATGGATGGGGCATTGAACCATTGCTCGAAAGCCAGGATATTCAGGCCCAGGACGAGCATGATGCCCAACAGCTCTATCGCATGCTGGAGCAAGAGGCCATCCCCCTCTACTATCAACGAGACCTAGATGGGATACCCCGCGGCTGGGTACAGCTCATGAAGGAAAACCTCCGGACCAACGCGCCTAGATTCTGCACCAAACGAATGGTCAAGGAATACGTCGAAAAGCTCTATGCGCCGGCTATGGTTCACACACCCTCGACATGGTAAACGACCTTCACCCTAGTCCCACACCCGAGCGTCGCACCGCCACCATCTGGCTGCAAATACTGCTGCTGCTCACGCTTGGGGCTAGCGTCACTAGCCGCCCTTTAGCCGAAGCAGGCAAGCCAAACTCCCCGATAGGAGCTGCACTTGAGCGCGAAGCCACGAATGCGTTCAACCAGGCCGAGTACGACCAGGTGATGAAACTCTGGCAATCGATCCCGCCAGAAGCCACCCCATCGAAATCGCTCATCCGCCTCGCCTTCCACAGTGCCCTCAAGCTTGGACGGCCGGAAGAGGCCCTCACCCTCTACCACCGGTTGGTCCCAGCTGACGCGCCAGACGATCGAGCCCTCTTACGGCCATTGGCCCTCAGCTTCGTCACCAGCCATGTCCGAGATTCACAGGAATATGTCCGGATCACAGCCTACACCGTCTTAGCCGAACTCGGCCTCGCAGAGACACGAGCCGTACTGGAAGACGGGCTCCTCGATACATCGGTCTTAGTCCGAGCGCGCGCCGCTGAAGCGATCGGAAAGGCCGGCCTCGCAGGAAAGTCAGGCCCCCTACAACGGGCGATGAACGATGCCATGCCGGCCGTACGTATTGCCGCCATGAACGCGCTGAGCGAGGCCAAGGTCACGGCCATCATGCCTCAGCTCATCGCGATTGCCAGGACGGACGACGGACCGGAAGCCGTGTTCGCCTATGCCGCACTCTATCGGCTCGGCAAACGGGATATGCTGACCGACATTACCGGCGCGGCAACGCTTCCGGACCCCGAGGTCCGGATGGCGGCCCTGGGAGTGCTGGGACAACTGAAGCGCCCAGCCAGTCTGTCGGTCCTGAGCCAGGGGGTCTACGATCCCGAGCCATCGGTCCGCGCATTCGCCGCCGGGGCATTGGGTGACTTTGGGCAATCCGGTGGGGTCGCACCCTTAACCCATGCGCTGGACGATGACAACGCGCGTGTACGCGCCATCGCCGCCACGAGTCTTGGACGATTGGGGATACGGGAGAACCGACCATTGCTGCAGGCCCTCACGCGCGATGCCAGCATGCAGGCACGAGCCAGTGCGGCAGAAGGGCTACTTCGATTGGGCGACATATCGGCCATCTTGCTCGCGGCCGACTTAGCGAGACACCCGGATCCCTCTATACGCGCCGCTGCAGCCCATGCATTGGCCGCAACGCCCGATAAGCAAGCCGCCGTTATTTTACAAATGCTCTTGCAAGACCAGCAACCACAGCCGCGCCTCATGGCCGCGAAAGCCCTGGGAAAGAGCTCCGCTCCGGTGATGCCGTTGCTCAAGAAAGGATTGCAGGACTCAGACGTCGCCATTCGGCTGGCAGCCGCCGGAAGTCTCCTGCAACAACTCCGACGCTCCGCGCCATCCACCAAGTCCCATTAGTCGAAAGGATCTCGCCATGTGGAAATTCGTTGGAGCCCTCCTCCTGGCCGCCACATCGTTCGGCCTCGGATTCTATTTCGGCCAACGCCCGGTCGGCACATTACAACACACGATCTCAGACCTCCAACGTTCCATCACAGACATGTCGCGAAACATTTACGACACGACAAGAGGGATCGAATGGGACCTCCGAAGGCGACAGGCACTACTCGACAGCAAATCGAGAGTGGTGCAGGCAAAAGCAGAACTGTTCGAGAAAAATGTTGGTGAAGCCGCGAAGCAGTTAAGTGCGGCGGTCGAAACCCTGGAGAATGCGATTAAAGGGGCGAAGCAAGACGAGTCGACCATCGCCGTGCGAGCACTCACCGCCACGATTCAAGAAGTCAGGCTGGAATTGTCGATGGGGAAACCGGTCTCACTGAAGAAGATCGATGACATTCAACGGGAAGTCGACCGGCAACTGAGTAAATAGCCGCTACGCGCTGGCGGGCTGCTTCTTCCACTTCGCCAGGATCCGCTCCACCCGCATCCTGACCACCATATCCGAATCTTTCATCAATGGCTTAATCGCATCGCGGCCCCGGTCATCGCCGATCGCCTCGAGTGCCGCCGCGGATGTCAACCGGGTAAACCAATCCTTATCACCGAGCATCACGATGAGAGGATCAATCGCCTCGGCGCTCTTGATCCGGCCCAAGGCCATGATCGCCTGCTTCTGAACCATCTCATCCTTGTCCTTGAGCGCTTTGACCAACCGAGAGACTGACGGCTCCCCCAGTTCGACGAGCGCATTCGTGGCATCGTCCTTAAACTCGTCATTTTTCAGCTGCAGCATCAACGGATCGAGCACGCGCTCGTCGCGAATCTTCCCTAACGCCGCAATCGCATACTTTCTGACATCCCAATCGCGAAGCAACTTGATCAACAGTTCGACAGCAGGAGAACCGATCTGGCCCAACCCCTCGATGGCAACTTCCCTGACTTGCCAGTCGCCGTCACGCAGCGCATTACACAGCGGCTCCACGCAGCGTTCATCACCCATTTCCCCGAGTGTGATTGCGGCTTCGCGACGGACCACCCAATCGGAGTCCTTGAGCAGATCAATCTGAATCTCGATCTCGTCCTTGACCTTCTCTTCTTCAAGGACCACTTCCTCGGTGAACTCCGCCATCGGAAAATCTGGGACTGGAAGTTCTCCGGTCAAATCCGCGGCTACCTGATCGGTGAATTCGTCGCTCACCGTCTCAGGAGCAATAGGGCTGGCAGATTCTTGTTTGTGCTGTGGTTGTTCCATAGGTACTACCTTAATAATTCACTCGCCCATCACTGTCCCAAGCCGTGGACATTACTTTGCGGGAGCAGCGGTTTTCTTGCTAGCCGAATTCTTCTTGCGTAACGTGACCGTACGCCGTTTCCGTTGCGTCCGCCGCAGCCGCTTCTTCAACGAACGAAGGGCTTCGTCCTCTTTCGGGTTTTTGTGGCCGGTTAATTTCTCCGCCACCTTCTTTTTAAGTCTGGTTTCGTCCGATTCAGTCGCCGTTTTCTTCGCCATCCGGATTCGGGCCTCCATGTATACCAAATTGATCTGAATTATTTCCCGGCTCCCACCGGGAGTCGGCAGTCTAGTGGAGAGCTTCACGCCCTGTCAACCAGCGGTTCGACCGGCAGGCAGCAGACCTAGGAAATGACGACCGTCGCCACTTCGGTATGATCGGTATGATCGGCTGTCTGTAGCCCCGTCAACCGGCGTGCACGCCGCGAGACCCAGATATCGCCAGGAGAGAGTCGAACAGGATAGACGAGAAGAGGGTCTGACTGGCCCCACGGGAATGCCAGCGCCTCCGAACCGAGTTGCTCTCGCCCAAGAAGAAGCGACGTCGAGACCGTCGCCATCGCTTCTGATGAGAGCAAAGCCACTGGCCGTCGTTCTCCAACCAACTGCACCCGAACCACGGAGAGCCCCCCTGATAACATCCCTATCCGAGCTGCGGCACCTCGTGAAAGATCGAGAATCCGCCCATTGATATAGGGCCCCCGGTCCGTAATACGAACATGAACATGCTTCCCGTTGACTAAGTTCACCACCCGAACCACACTGCCGAGCGGAAGGGTCCGATGGGCAGCGGTCAGACCATCCATATCGAACAGTTCTCCGTTCGCCGCTTGCTTGCCATGAAACGACTCGCCATACCAGGACGCCACGCCACGATCCTCAGCCCCCACGTCCAAGTGAGACACCCCCGTAGGAACCCACGAGCAGGCCCCCATAAGTATCCCCAGGCTAAGACTCATCGCCCCTAGTAACTGGCGGCTATTTCCACGCATGTGATCGATCATCGAAGACCTCATATCCCAGGTTGAACCAACTATCCCACAGGCCCTGGCCTGTGTACCCTCACAATACGGTCCAACCGGCAGTCCAACAATACCGAGAGCGTAGCCCCACCCCCTACATTTGGATGAAGAAGGAAGGGAAAATCGAAGAGGGATTGTTCGAAAAAGAACGGACGTCCGAGCTTTGAAGATTACACGGCTCTATCCATATAGAAGAAACTACGTGCGATAGTCAACCCACATCAGCTCAAACTAGGATGGATGAATGTGCCCGTACCTAAGAATGGGATACAACCCTTCGGGTCGAAACCGCCCCCGCCAGGGCATCACAGGCTGGTTGGCTGGCGAGGTACACCCGAAATGTTATTGAACCTGGATAACCTGAGCAACCACCCCATCCCGCTGCTTGATATAGGTCAGCCACACCGCTTCACCCACTCGGATGGTCTGAAGCCCGACCCGCTTTCCCTTTCGGGTCACCTTGGTTTGACCTGTCACCCGGGCCCCCACGGTCATATCATTGTGCTTGCTCAAGGGTGTCTTAACGACAATCGTGTGCGGAGCCTGTGCGACGTTTACCGCCACGACCTGGCCATGAACCCGATAGCTGCGCCCAGCGGCCGCCCGACTCTCGATCGGCAGGCAAATGAACAGCACCAACGCAACGACGGCGAATAGTCCCCTCATGCTTATGGCACCCAGATCATGGTTCAATCCCCTCTAGCAAAGAGACTCCGTACGCGCGCGGACTCTAACAGGATGGTGAAAACCTGTAAAGTTACAGAAGGCAGAGCCCGATATTGACTGCCTCAATCCGACTGAGTAAGATGCCGATCTGTTGCCTGTTCGGGTGCGAATACACAACCCGCCGGCTGTGCGCCACAAACTCACACGATCCAAGTCAGCGCATATGATTGAAGTCCAACAGATCACGAAGCGGTATGGGCACCATACCGCGATCGATCGGGTCAGTTTTTCTGTCGCAAAAGGCGAGGTGTTGGCGTTCCTGGGTCCCAATGGGGCAGGGAAAACGACCACCATGCGTATCTTGACCTGCTTCATGCCGGCTACCGAGGGCACGGCACGAGTGGCAGGATTCGACTGTGCGGACCAGCCGCTCGAAGTAAAACGCCGGATCGGGTACTTGCCGGAGACGCCCCCGGTCTACCTCGAATTGACCGTCACAGAATATCTTCAGTTTGTCGGCCGCCTCCGTGGCCTGACCGGGAAAACGCTCACCTCGGCCATGCAACGCGAAATCGAGCGGCTCGGCCTTGGCACGGTGCAGTACCGGCTCATCGGAAATCTGTCCCGCGGATACCGCCAGCGCGTCGGCTTAGCCCAAGCGTTGCTCCACGATCCTCAAGTATTAATCCTGGACGAGCCGACTGTCGGACTCGACCCGAAACAAATCATCGAGATCAGGGAGTTGATCAAGAATCTGGCCGGCTCTCATTCCGTGATTCTCAGCACCCACATTCTTCCTGAAGCCACCGCCGTGTGCCAGCGCGTCGTCATCATCAGCGGCGGACGGATCGTGGCCGAAGACACGCCGGACCAACTCTCTGCGCGGTTGCGCCAGTCCGAAAAAATCTCGCTCACGCTCAAATCTCCCGCGGCAGATACCGACAGCCGCCTGAAGGCCGTCCAAGGGGTCCAGAACGTGTTTGCGAGCGGCATCCCCGGCACCTTTCTTCTGGAATGCGACCTGGGCCGAGATGCAAGGGAAGAGGTGGCTCGGCTGGCAGTCATCAGTGGATGGGGACTGCTTGAGTTAAAAGCCATCTCGATGACATTGGAAGACGTCTTTCTCCAATTGACAAAAGACGAAGCCGGCCTCGGACAAGACGAGGTGGTGACGCCAGCAGAACCATCAGGCCAGCCAGCATGACACCAGTCCAAGCCATCATCGCCAAAGAGCTGCGCTCCTATTTCGTCTCACCCGTAGTGTATGTCGTAGGGGCGGTGTTTCTCTTAATTGTAGGACTGCTCTCCTATCTTTACGTCGTCTTTGCAGGAGCCCAGGCAATTCAGCTGATGCAGATGCAGGGAACAGCTCAGATCAATCTGAACGACTTAGTCTTCCGGAATCTGTTCTCCAGCGTGCGATTCATCCTATTGATTATTCTGCCGATCCTGACGATGCGGCTCTTCGCCGAAGAACGGAAACTCCGCACCTTTGAATTCCTCTTGACCTCTCCGATCGGCATCAACGAAATTGTCGTCGGCAAATTCATGAGTGTCTTCCTCGTCTTTTTGGGGTTGCTCGGACTGACCGGGCTCATGCCGCTTGTACTCGCGCTCTTCTGCGACTTCGATTGGTATCCCGTGCTGACCGGCTACTTGGGACTGGTCTTGCTTGGCGCCCTCTTTCTCTCCGTCGGCCTGCTAGCCTCGGCCCTGACAGAAAACCAGATCGTCGCGGCCTTTATCAGCTTTGGCCTGCTACTGGTCCTCTGGCTCCTCGCCGGTGTCGGCTCACTCCTCGGAGAAACGGCCATTGGGCAGGCCATCTCATACTTGTCATTTATGGAACATTACGACCATTTAGTCCGTGGGTTGGTCGACACGAAGGACCTCGTCTACTTTTTTAGCGGCCTCGCCTTGATGCTCTTTCTGTCTCACCGAGTCGTGGATTCATCACGATGGAAATGAGCCTCAAAACGATTCCACTTGGCGTAGTCGGAGTAGCCCTGGCCGTAGCCGGCGCGGTCGGCTACAGCCTCGCTCCGGAGAAACTCTGGCTCGTCACCCTCATGGAGGGATCCGCGCTGCTCTGTCTCATCCTCTTCGCCGTCGTCCATTTCGGCAGCCTGAAAGCCTTCTCCACTCGCCGTTCGACACGTATGGGCGCCAACAGCCTGCTAATGATCCTTCTCTTCATCAGCATCCTCGCCATCGTGAACTTTCTCCCGGCCCGTCATTCCATTCGTTGGGACCTGTCGGAAAACCAAAACTTCTCCCTCTCCCCGCAAACACATCGCGTGCTCAGAAATCTCCCGCGCGAGGTGCTCGTCACCGTGTTCACCAGAGAAAAAGACCCCGGCTACCAGTCCTACAAGGAACGGCTCGATAGCTATCGGCAGGCCAGCTCAAAGATTACCGTGGAATTCGTCGACCCGGAACGGCAGCCGAAAATTGCTCAAACCTATGGTATTTCCAGAACTGACACAGCCGTATTCGAAAGCGGCGGACACATGGTTCGTATCACCGCTCCTTCGGAGGTGGAACTGACCGGAGCATTTATCCGCGTGTCTCAAGACAGCAAGAAGCGCGTACTCTTTCTCGAAGGGCATGGTGAACCAAGTCTCGACGATCGGGAACGAACCGGGTTGTCTACCGCCAGAGAAATCCTGGTCAAGCAGGGGTACGACGTCGGCACCGTCAGCCTGCTGAAAGAAACCGCCGTACCGGATCACACCGCCATCCTCGTCGTCGCCGGCCCCCGTCGTCCGGTGATCATCGAGGAGCAAGAACGTATTCATAGCTATGTGGAAAAAGGCGGCCATCTGCTGCTGCTGCTCGACCCGAATACGCAAGCAGACCTGAATCCCTTGCTCAAGCGGTGGGGCCTGGGAGTCGGCCCTGGATCTCTGGTCGATTTACAAGATCGACTGGCCCAAGGCGATCTCACCTCCCTGCTTGTCCGCACGTTCACCGAACATGAAATTACGCAGGACCTCTCCGCGGCCGTGCTCTTTCCCCTTGCACGGCATATCACCTTTGACGAACAGGTTGGCGCGGCATGGGACTACGTGCCGCTTGCCCGCACATCCCCAAACAGTTGGGCAGAAACCGACTTGAAGGGCCGTGTCGTCAACCTCGATGAAAAGGAAGACATCAAAGGCCCCCTACCGATGGCTGCGGCCCTTACACCAAAAATCACACCGGAAGAAGGCAAGCCCCGTCCAGCCATCGTGGTCATCGGCAATTCCACGTTTGCGACCAATGCCTTCGTCAACTTTCCCGGCAACAGCGATTTTTTCCTCCATACGGCTGGATGGTTGGCTGAAGAACGGAACATGATGGCGATCGCCCCGAGAGATTCCGCGCTTCGACCGTTTACGCCCAACCCATTACAGGAACGAGCCCTGCTCTATCTACAAGTCATCCTCCTGCCGGCCACCATGTGTATCGCCGGCATCATGGTCTGGCGAAAACGTCGGCGCCTATAGAACGATGCGTTATTGGCCCACATTCGTCATGGCACTCGTATTGGCTGGGCTCGGCCTCTACCTCTATGCCATCGAACTCCCCCAGCAAGAGTCGCACGAGCAGCAAGAGACTGCCGACAAGAAGGTCCTGCTCCTTGACCAGCAAATGCTCACAGGACTCACCGTCAAAACCGACCGGCACGAACTCGTCTTTGCCAGGACTCCTGAGAAGGGCTGGATGATGACCGCGCCCCTCAAGACTGACGCAGATCAGCGGGAACTACAGAATCTCATCAGAGCCTTAGTCACCGGTGCCGTGACCCGTATCGTCGAAGACCGCCCCGCGAACTTGGCCCCCTATGGACTCGACGACCCGATCACCACCATCACCATCATGGCCGGCACCGAACGGGAGACGCTCTCCATCGGAGATAGCGGACCTCTCTCCTCTACGCTGTACGTCCTTCGTGAATCGGATCGCAAGGTCCTGCTCACCAATCTGGCCCCCAAAGACTTCGTCAACAAAACCTTGATGACATTTCGACGCAAAGACCTCTTGCGCCTCTCACAAGGCAACGTCGAACAGATCCGACTGACCTACCCGACCACAGAAATCGCGCTCTATCAGACACAGGAGAAACCCAAGAGCAAATGGAGGCTTCGCTACCCGATTGAAGCAGAAGCGGATCAAACGGAGGTGCGAACCCTGTTGTTCAGACTCGAAGACCTCAAAGCGTTGGGCATCGTCGATCCGGGCCCCGAACGAGACGCCTTGGCGAACACACTCACCGCGCCAAAAGTCAAAATCGCCATCCATACGTCCGATGGGGATCAAACGGTCAAGCTCTACCAGCCGGACCCAGCCAGCGGCGAAGCCTTTGCGGAAATGACCCCCACTGGCCCGCTGTACCGCATCAATCCCACCGCGATCAAAGACCTGACCAAAGAGCTCTTTTCCTTCCAAGACAAGCGGCTGCTCGGCATCGATTACACGGATATCGCCATGCTCTCGGTGAAAACCGCAACCGAACACTATGTCTTGATCAATCAACAAAAAGAATGGGTCATGGAAGATCGGCCGGAACCATTGGACCAACAGGCCACCGATCTCTTTGTCAGCCGTGTCGCGAATGTGCCGGCAGAAGAACGGGTTATCAAACAGGCCGGACCATTGGCGCCCTATGGGCTCGTGGCACCGGCAGCGGAATTCATCGCCACAGGGCGGGATGGAAAGATTGCCGGAAAACTCTTGATCGGGAGCCATGCCAACGGCCTGGCCTATGCGATGGGGCAACGGACCCCCGGCATCTTTCAGATTCGCGCCGACCTGCTCACGCAAATTCCTGAAAAGAGCGATCTCTTCGCTCAAAAAACCGGGAAGACGCCAACAACCCCGTAGTCGCAGTCGATCGCGTTCGCTCCCTCAACACAGCCGCTCCCAGCGATTTCACAGGTACCAGCACCTGATAACACAGGAAGAAGCCACGGCTAGATCTCTATCCTCACTAGGCCCCTGCCTGCCCGTTTAAGTTTCCTGGAGCAAGACCGATAGAGACCTTGAACATCTACGACCTACAGATACGACGGTTGGCTCAACCCGTTCGGCGATTGACCGAGCCAGGAGGTCCTCATGAAGAAACAGGCACCTGTGCCCCCATCCTCCACCAAAATAATTCTGATCGTTGACGATGACCCGTCAATGCGCCTGATCTGCGTGAAAACCCTCCGAGCCGAGGGATTTACAGTCCTCGAAGCGGAGGGCAGCTCAGAATCATTAAAGATCTTAGCTACCCATACAGAGCCGATCGATTTACTCGTGACCGATCTGATGCTTCCACCGCCAGGCCTTAAGTTTGCCTCCACCAAAAATCCCTATCCGCGGGTCCATGGTCACGAAATCATCCAACGAACCCTGGATATGAAAAAGACGCTCCGGGTGATCCTGATGTCGAGCTTGTCTGAACAAGATCGCAAGGCCTATCACCTCTCCACTGACCACGTCCCTTTTCTCCAAAAACCATTTTCCGTTGAAACCCTCCTGCAACTGGTCCATGAGGTGCTCGCCGCAGCACCACTTTCAATCGACGAATCCGCCGGCGCGTCGATTGCCAAGCAAGACGTTCGATGGTATGGCTGACCGCTCGTTCCAATGCACCTCAACTCCGCCCCTCCCAACCCCAGATCAATCTTCACGGAATCCTCTTGGAGCCAGGCCACTGTGACCACACTCCCCGCTAGACTTTCCTCGATTCCTGCAGTATCGTAGCCCCCGTTGCCCCCGTAGCTCAGTTGGATAGAGCAAGCGTTTCCTAAACGCTAGGTCGTACGTTCAATTCGTATCGGGGGCACCAAATCAACCTCGCCCCTGCCTTCGCACCATCACCATTCAGTGAAACGAACCAACCTCCTCCCTCAACCGACGTCCAGCTGACCTGTTCACTTTCCTATGTTTTCTTGCCGCGTTGTAGCGGCTGGGCTAGACTTTCTCCACACCTATGCCACGCGCCAAAACATCGGACCAATCACGCGCTCGATCGAAAACTGCCACGGTTGAAGAGCTCACCCGTGGCGTTGGAAAGCTCCAGGAATTTCTCTCACAGGTGGAAGACCTCGGACGAGAAGGCTTTCCCTATATGGACGCAGCCAGGGCAAGAACAGAGTTACAATTCCGTGAATGTGTTCGCCGCACCTTCGGCGAGAAGTCCACGGAGTTTCAGGAACACCGCCAGCACAAACTTCTCATGGACAGTCCTGAGGAGACCCAACGGAGCATTGCCCTGATCAAGACGCTAATTGCCAAGATTGAGCAAAAGAAACATGAGCTACAGGGAGGAGGGCCTCCACAGATGACGCTCGTGCCGGCATCGATTCCAACGGTCCAGATGGCCATGCTGCACACGGCACCAGTTGCGTCACCGCCACTGATCATGTCTGTCGCCATGACGACCCCTCTCGATCCATCATCAGCCACCGCAGCACCGGATGTGCCCCCGCCGCTGACGGATCCTCTGGCACAGACTCAGACAGCGACATCGTCTGCGCCACCTCACCCGGTGATTCTCCCTGCCCCGGCAGCCCTTCATCCGTCAACATCGACTCCGCAGACCGCTCCGCCACGACATGCCACCGAGACTGTCGTTCCTCCAATGCTCTCGGCCAGACCAGCGCAGGAGGCGCAACAGCCTTCTCCCTCAATGCCGGCTACCCCTGCCCGCACCCAAGCGACAATGCCTCAATCTCTTCTGGCTGAGTCGGATCCGCTCGACCTCGTCAAGGGACTCTGCAGTCGATTCCATGCTGTGGCTCGGCAATTGCGGCTCCGTGGGGAGCACCGCGCAACGTTAAGTGTGGAGGACGAGTTCGACGCACAAGATCTGCTGCACGCAATCTTGCGGACCCATTTCGACGATATCGGCACGGATGAATGGGCCCCGAGTTATGCCGCGGGATCCCCGCGCACGACATTCTTGTTGAACAACGGCCGGCTGGCTGTGCTTGTCAAAAAAACACGCCCAGGCCTCAGCGCGAAAGACCTCACAGCCCAACTCAAGATTGATGCAGACCGGTATCGATCCCACGAGCGCTGCGCGACGCTTCTCTGTTTTATGTACGACCCCGAAGGCCGCATCGGGAATCCGCGAGGCCTTGAAGCGGATCTCACCAGTGTCAGTGATTCATTTATCATCGACGTACTCGTCGCCCCGAAATGAGGATAGCAATGAAGAGGTCGAAGTCTGCCGACGTCACACTCAGCAAATCGACAGGACGCGCTCCAGGATTGACAGAGACGACGGGCATCCGCTACGTTGGCAACGAACCCGCTATTCCTGCGGTACCCTGTACGATTCATGCTCCAGTCGATGGCGGGATCATTATGTCGGATCGGGCCTATGTGCTCATCAATGTCATGCCGGGACAGACCAGCGAAGTGGTGCGGGCATTATCCGCCATCAAGCAGATCAAGACCATCGACCCCTGCTGGGGCAAGCCGGATATTATTGTGGTGGTGGAAGTGACCGACCAGGATGCCTTGACCCAGCTAGTCCTGAAGCGAATTCATGAGATCGACGGCGTCTCGCAAACCGACACCCATCTCGTCTATCGATTGAAAGACAGCAAGGCCAAGTGACCGGCACCTTTCGCATACTCAGCCTCGCCCTCCTCGTCATCTGGGCATCGGCTTGCGCTGGCCCTCCCATCCCCCATGAACCGGACGTGATCGATGTCACGCTGCACGCGACGTCCGATCAGGTAAAAACAGCCGTGACCCAGGTCCTGACCGAGGGAGGCTACATCGTCGATCGAACGGATGACGAGAACCTGACAACCGGCTATCGAGAGGAAATTAACGGCCCCTGGGACTGGTTGCTACGCTGGCGTTTCGGTACCGGACGAAGCCGTGTGGACGTACTGGTGACGTCGGCATCCGAGAACAGCAGCCGACTTCGACTGCACGTGCGGTATGAAGGGAAAGACGGGATTTTTACCAGGTGGGAAGAGTCACCCTCCGCAACACCCCAAAGCGCAGAAAATCAATTGCGGCTGATCAAGAACGCACTCCAAATTCTGTAGCCCTACTCTTTCTCTCCGCTATCGGCATCGTCGCCGAGGTCCAATCCAAACCGCTCAGCCATCCGATAGAGCGTCCGCCGATCGATGCCGAGAATCTTAGCCGCTTTGACTTTATTCCCCTTGGTTTCCTTCAGCACGCGAACCAGATGCCGTTTCTCGACCTCCTCAAGCGTCAAACAGACCTCATCTTTGTGATCGATCGCTCCGGCGGTCTCCTTCGACGGCAGCTCGGTCTGGCGTAACGACGCCGGCAAATCGTCCGGCGTGAGCAGTGGACCATGGCTCAACGAGACAGCCCGCTCAATGGCATTTTCCAACTCGCGCACATTGCCGGGCCACCGGTACTGCGTCAACAACGTCATCGTCTCGGGCAGCACTCCACGCACCGCATGCGCCGCCCCCGCCGCGCATTTCTGCAAGAAGTGATGCACCAACATCGGAATATCTTCACGCCGCTCCACCAGCGACGGCAACGTGATCCGTACGACATTGAGCCGATAAAATAAATCGTCTCGAAACTTCCCTTCTTTGACCAGCTGCTCGAGATCTCGATTCGTTGCCGCGATGATACGGACGTCGACCTTCGCCGATGTCGTGCTTCCGACACGGCGAACTTCGTGATCCTGCATCACCCGCAACAACTTCACTTGCAATGCCTGGCCCATCTCGCCGATTTCGTCGAGAAACAACGTACCGCCGTTCGCGGATTCGAACAGGCCGATCTTATTCCCCACCGCGCCGGTAAATGCGCCCTTTTCGTATCCGAACATTTCAGATTCCAGCAGAGAATCGGGCAACGCTCCGCAATTCACCGGAATGAACGGCTTGTCACGACGGGATCCATTCGCGTGAATCGCCCGTGCAATCAACTCCTTGCCGGTCCCGCTTTCCCCTTGTAGCAGTACCGTGCTCTTACTTTCAGTCACCCGCGCGACCAGCTTATACACCTCCAACATGGCGGTACTGCTCCCCACTAACGGGGACCAATCATCCTTGCTCTTCAACTCTTCCCGGAACCTGGCATTTTCACGGACAAGTTGACAGTGATCGAGACTCCGCTTGACCACCAGCTTGATGTCTTCTTTCTTAAACGGCTTGGCCAGGTAGTCGTAGGCTCCTTGCTTGATCGCTTCGATCGCCCCTTCAAGCGATCCGAAGGAAGTCAGCACGACCACCGCCGTGTCCGGGCTCATCCGTTTGAACTCACGCAACACGGTCAATCCGTCGACCGCGCCCATTCGAATATCCGTCAGCACCAAATCCACGCGCCCCTGGCGTCCACGCGCAATGACTTCTTCTCCGCTGGCAAAGGCCTCAACAGCATATCCTTCCTTCTTCAAGGCCTCCGCCAAGAGCTCCCGGGCAACTGCATCGTCATCAACTACGAGAATATTCGCTGGTGGCATCAATCCCTCTTTCTCACGCTCGTCGAGCCGTCCTCTAGTCCAGGCAAGATCACCGTGACCGTAGTGCCGCGCCCCAGTTCGCTCTCAAGCGACAGACTGCCGCCATGAGCCAAGACCGTTTCGCGGCTCAAGAATAGCCCTAATCCGGTGCCCTTGCCAACCGCCTTGGTCGTGAAAAATGGCTCAAAGGCTTTTTGCACATTGGCCTCTGGCATGCCGCATCCGGTATCCCGCACCGCAACCGTGATCACCAGAGGGGACATCGCCTCGGCCACTCGCCGACCGAGGTCCAGTTCATCCGAGGAGGCGGCACGAGTCCCGACGACGACGCTCACCGCGCCATGCGGTGGGGTAGCTGCTAGGGCGTTAGCCAACAGATTGACCAACACTTGGTGTATTTTCTCTGCATCAGCCCACACGTGTGGAAGGTCCACGGGAATCTCAACCGTCAAGGAGATCCCTTTTGCATGAAAAGCCGGCTCCATGAGCACGGTCGCCGGACTGATCACCTGCTCCACGGGCAACCACGTCGGTTCAGGCTGACGAGGTCTGGTGGAGGAGAGCAAATCCTGAATGATCCGAACCACCCGTGTGAGCTGCTCATCAATGATTGTCACCCGCTTCTTCATCTCCGGCGTGACACCCGGCTCTTCAGCCAGCGCTTGCACATGCCAGGCAATCGAATGCAGCGGCGTACCGACCTCATGCGCCACGGACGCCACCAGCTGCCCCACTGCGGCTAACCGTTCCGAGCGATTCAGCTGGTCTTTCGCATCGACCAGCTGCGTATTGGCCTTCAGAAGATTTTCCGTTTCCTGGGCCAGCGCGGCACGCGCCGCCTCCTCTCGCGCCTTGCGTTCTTCCCAGGTCATTCCGATATAGGCCACGACCAGCAGCACCCCTGCAACCAGGCTGCGATTGATCACCGCCGCCTGAAACCGCCCCGGCTTGGTCGGTTGCATCAGCCCCAAATAGGTCGCCCCCACACAGGCGACCACCGTGACGAGCATCAGGATGCGACTGCGCACCGTCGCCACCAGCAAAATCGGCAACACAAAGCCATACGCGCCGACTACATTTGCCGGAGCAACCGTTTCAAGCACCATGATCGCCAGGAACACCGCCCCTGCGATCGCCAATACAATGCGATTGTGTTTCAGCATGGAAGTGGGGAATCCGCACACAGAAGATGAATCATGGCTAGGTCTCTAGCAAGCGGCGAACGATCATTTCATCACAGCAGAACGTTGCCGGATCCTCACACAGGCTGTCAGCAAGGCCGCAGGCGAGTCGAAACCGGAGGCGTACCCTCTGGGTACGTTGAGGATTTCGATGAGTCGAGAACGAAGCTGGCGGCCTGTTTCAGCATCCGGCCTAAAGGTCTTACCCTAGCGGGCGCACCGAACGCAACACAGCTCCGAGCTCTCGCATCCGTTCATCCTCCAGGATTTTCTCCACTGGAACCGCATACTTGCGGGTCCAGTTCGGATGACTGTCTACCGTCCCGGGAAGATTCGTTTGCGAAAGCTCACCCAAGCCATCTTCGAGATTTGCCAACACGAGCCAGGAGGGCGTGCGAGCCAGATAGAGATGAATCGCCCGGCAGAGCTCGTTCGTCATGGCAGGCACGGTCGCCAGATCCTCGGTCACGCCATTCGGCAGAAGGCCCTCCCGCTTGAGAGCACTGAGAATCCCCCCTTTGTCGCGCAGCCGTTCCTCCCAAGCCCGCTGGCGCGCCGCGTCATCGGGGAACGCGCCCAATCCTGCCCGGACTTGGAGATCCTCCCCGGACCAAAACCCTGTGAGTGTCGGCAAGTCGTGCGTCGTGGCGACCGCCAATGATTGTGCAGGATAATCGCCCGGCGACTTCCATCCACCGTCCCCACCGCGCTCGAAGTAGAACACGCGATACGAGAGCACTCTCGCCTTGCCCAAATGCTCTCTCACCCAATCGGGGACTGTACCCAGGTCTTCCCCGATCACCAAGGTCTTCGATCGCACGCTCTCCAATGCCACAATCGCCAACAAATCTTCAAAGGGATACTGCACATAGGTCCCCTCGGATGCAGGCCTGCCTCGTGGGATCCAGAACAGACGGCAGAACGCCATCACATGGTCCAAGCGAATGGCTCCGCCCGAACGAAAATTATGCCGTAACAGCTGAATCATCATCTCATAGCCGCTGGCACGGAGTGCGTGAGGGTTGATCGGGGGCAAGCCCCAATTCTGCCCCTCTGGAGCAAAGGCATCGGGCGGAGCGCCGCAATCGGCCCCGAACGCCAGCACCGATTGATAGACCCAGGCTTCGGCCCCATTCCGATCAGCGCCAAGCGCCAGGTCGTGATACAGCCCGATCGGCATCGCCTGCTGCTCGGCCGTCTGCCGAACCTCGTTCAGCTGTTCACTCGCGACCCACTGGATGTACTGAAAAAACCGAATGCGCTTCCGGTGCCGTTTCGCATATTCACGCACCGGCGGGCCCGGGGTGAGGAATTGTTTCGGCCACTCATGCCAGGTGGTGGACTTGGATTGAATCAGCCGGCGTTCTTCTTCTAACGTTTGGAAGGTGGCATACAATTCGAGCGGCGTGCCTTCCGCCTGGATAAATCGTTCCAAGAGCCAAGCGCGGGCCGTCTTCGGTTGAAGATTCGGTTCCTCTCCTTCATAGGCATCGTTGAGAAACTTGCGGTACGCCAAATCGAGCATCGTGCGCTTGGCCGTCGCAACCGCATCGTAGTCCACCCGCCGACTCTCACGCTGCGCCTGAAGTCTGGCTTGAAACTCGGGAGCGCGGAACTGTGCTTGCGCCTCCTCCGACCCAAAAAACTCCGGCAACCGCTCAAGATCGATATAGAGTTCGTTGAGATAGAGCCGGCTAAACGGTGCATAGGGACTGATGTGATAGGGCGTGGTATTCCGCAAGGCATGCAACGGATTCAGCCCGATGACTCCAGCCCCGAGCCCCTTCCCGGCCCACGCCACAATCCGTCCAAGGTCCGTAAAGTCCCCGCAGCCCCAATTCCGATTGGAGGATAACGAATAGAGCTGCAAGGCCAATCCCCACAACCGCTGATTCGCTTCGAGCGACGGAGGAACATAACATTGGCGAGGCGCCACGATGATACGCATCGTCCCCACAGTCCCGCCCACTAAACCTTCGGCCCGTACCGTGAGACTGTAGTACCCGAGCGAGAGCCCCTTCGGGGTCGGGATCTCAACACGCACATGCCGTCGACCATTGAGGAAACGCACCTCTACGGCAGGGAGACCAGGCCCTGCCAGCCCTTCCTGCACCACAGCGTTCGCTTCATCGCGAAGCTGCCACTCCACCGCAACCGATTGTTCTTTCCCATCTTCAAAGGCGAGACAACAGGACAGGGGAGCGCCCGGGTCATCGTCACGCAGAATCCGCACCGGATCGCAGGGCCGCTGCCACGGTGCCTCATCCCATTCTCGCAGCGCCTGTGTCAGGGATGCGGTCGAATCGACCGTCACGCCCATGGCAGTCAAAATAGCGCGCCTGGTGTCATCGGAGGTGAGGTGCCGCGTCCCTGCGATATCGTGATACTCAGCCGCGATGCCGACTCGCTCAGCGAGTCTGGCAAGAAGGGTCTGTTCGGTCTGGTCCTGCATGAGCGAGAGTCTGCGTGAAGACAATCGTCATGTCAAGCTATCCTATTGTTCTTGCAGAAGAATTACTCGAAACCCCCTTTCCAGCCCACACCTCAATCCCTCTTCGATGTAGCACCAGTTCCTTTGCCTATGGTGGGAGGATGAGTTGGTTGACCACCAGACCAATTCACACGCCATGTCCAGGCTCGTGAACAACTGAAAACAGGCCGCTTCTCACCGAGCAGCCTTCTTATGTACTCCATCCGCGTACAGTGTGGGCTGAGAGAATCGGCCGGTATCATGGTGGACTTCTACGACGGCCAGGGTCTGCTGATCCGAACCGATCGGTTTCCAGCACGACGCACCGCATCCGGCGACGATGTCCTAAGCCCCGGAACCACCGCGATCCTGAAAGTGGCCAAACCAACCGGAGCCGACACCCATCGTGTCTGGCTGGTGAAATAATGCCAGACCCCTGCTTCAATCCCACCGCAAGAACACTTTCGGCCTCACCCCTTTAGTTCGAATGAGTAACAACCGATAACGATAACCGAACGCCTCTTCGAATCAGACGCAGGGAGGATGCACGGTCATGTCGTCAGCACAAGAACTTGTTCGCTCATGTTCGAATATTTTCACCCTCCCGGAAATCTATCTTCGCGTCCGGGACGTGGTCGACGCCCCGCAGTCGACGATGGACGATTTGGCCGATGCATTGAAGATCGACCCGGCTATTTCCGCCCGGCTGCTGAGAATCGTCAATAGCCCCCTCTACGGCTTCCCCAAACAAATCGACACCGTTACACGCGCCGTCAATCTAATCGGGATGCAGGCCGTCAGTGACCTGGTAGCGGCCAGCACCATCGGGCGGACCTTTACCGGCATGACCTCCAACCTCATGGATCTGTCAGCCTATTGGCACAAGAGTGTCTTGTGCGCGCTGATGGCTGGGAAAATTGCTAAAGCCAGTGGCATCGAGGATAGTGAGCGGTTCTTTATCGCGGGGCTATTGCGCGATATCGGACACCTGGTGCTCTATCAAACCGTGCCGCAACGGGCCCAATCGGCCCTCGTGGAAGCCGGGAACCTGAGCGCACCGTTAGCGGAAGTGGAGCAAGCCAACATCGGGTGCGACTTCACCGAAGTCGGCGCGGAACTGATTCGTTTCTGGAGCATGCCGAGCCAGATCGAGCAATCGATTCGCCACCAACTGAGCCCCAACGAAGCCGGCGAATTTACGCTCCATGCATCGATCGTTCACCTAGCCGGTGCCACAGTCGATCACGCCGAATTAGTCCAGGCCAAGGCAAGCCAACCGCCCGCATTCGATGCGTTCGCCCTCGCCTGCACGCAATTCAAAGCCGACAAACACCCCGCCCTGCTCAAAGAAGCGCAAGCTCAGCTCCAGGACACCCTTGCCTGTATCTATCCGTTAGCAAAGGCGGCATAGACCTTCCTCGCTCCTCCGCATGAAAGACCTCGATACGGGCATTGCCCCGATCGATACCCCGTACAGCCCTTGCATACCCCTCAGCTCACACCCCCTGCCTCGATCGACAATTCAGAATGGCCCTCTGTTTCTTCCCAGAGATTCGTCGCCACTCAGGAGCGATGGAAGAGCCGTTTACGCAAAAGCTCTTGCATGGGCATTTCGAAATAGCGATGGCTGGCCAACGACAAAGTCAGCAGAACCACAAAGGACCCTGCCATGGCCCAACCGGAATAGCATAGAGAATGGTCGACGTTGAATCGCATGGCCAGAATCACGACAAATAGCTAACGTGGGAAATGAAGGGGATACGACGAACAGGAGATGTCCCCGAGAAACGACAGCGATGATCTAAGCCGTTGGAGCGATGTCCACAAGGCTGGTCTTAACCAGGACTGATTCCACGCCGCCGTGACTGAAGAAAATAGGCTTCTCGACCAACACCCCTTCAGTCCCTGCATCGACCGCACCTACGGCACAAACGGAGGACATCAGAAGCAAAACAGACGCCGCCGACACTCCATCCCCCCTCTCACTGAGCGCGTGATAACCGCCTCATCTGGTGCAGGCCATCACGCAATGACAGCCTCAAGAAGATGAGTTGGTGCCCACGCAGTAACCTACGCACTACCTTGCGAACCAGCTATTTGGAATGTCAAACGAATGGAAAACTGAAGAGGAGGGAGAGCCTACTGGATGCCGGCCTGGCGCTGAAGCCATCGCACATACTTCACGATCTGATCGACGTCATCAGCCGTGGCGCCCTCAATCTTCGGCATGTTGCCATATTCCCAATGGTGCGCCTTGACGCCGTTGGCGGCAGCCCGCTGAAACGCGGCATCGCCATGATGGTTCGGTTCGTAGATTTTATGCACCAACGGAGGGCCATGGTCGGTCCCCGCCGCTTGTTTCCCATGACAGGCTGCGCAGTTGGCGGTGAACTTCGCCTCACCGGCCTGGAATTCCATTGGTACAGGGGCCCCTCCAACCGCTTGCTTCGGCTGCGAGGAATCGCAGGCCACGAGGAGGCCCACGAAGAACAGCCACATTCCGATATGAGACCGTGATGTTGTCATGTCATCAAGACCGCTGGTCCGGCCCCTTCTGTTGTCCAAACTGATCGCGCAGCATCTGTTGCGTACGGTGAAGCGTCGTTCGGCGATAGATCCTGGCACCGATCGGCACAAGCACGATCAGGCCAATCGTGAGATACATGAAAAATTCTTCAGGAGACATCGTGCCACATAGCTTACGTTATCGCATATGCGATGGGGTCCACAACCCCAACCTTCGCAAACCCTTCCCGCCGGATCACACAACTATCGCATCGCCCGCAGGCCTGCGCCCCGACCGGATCGTAACAGCTATGGGTCAAGTGAAACGGCACATGCAGTTCGATGCCCAGCCGGATGATGTCTGCTTTCGTCAGCATCAGCAAGGGGGCTTTTACTTGTAACTGGCTCCCTGCCACGCCGGCTTTCGTCCCTTCCTTCACCGCCGCTTCAAATGCGCGAATGAATTCGGGCCGACAGTCCGGATAACCGGAATAGTCCAACACGTTCGCGCCAAAATAGATACTCGACGCGCCGACGACTTCCGCATGCGCGGCCGCAATCGAGAGAAAGATGAGATTCCGGCCCGGCACATAGGTGACTGGAATGCCCTGGCTGCGCTCGTGACCTGCTCGATCCTTGGGCACGGCCTCCTGGCCGGTCAGCGCCGACCCGCCAATGGCGCGCAGGTCCAGATACATCACCAGATGGTTCGCCGCGCCCAAAGCGGCGGCAACCTGCCGAGCCCGCTCCACCTCGACGGCATGGCGTTGTCCATAGTCGATCGTGAGGAAGAAGAGCTCGCCCCCCTCCTGCTTGGCGATCGCCGCGGTGACGGTGGAATCCAGCCCTCCGCTTGCCAGCACGACCGCTCGATGACTCGGTAGCTTCATTTCATCCACTCCCGCATACGACGCAGGGTACCAAGGGTGGTCATAGAACGCGAGGCTCGCCTAACGAGAGAACAACCAGCAGGCAGGGAAAGGACAATTGTGGAAGGGTGAAAATTCAATGATCCCCGCGTATGGGGCAAGGGAGAATACCGGTCAGGATGCTCAAAAAGCCCGTCCAGCAAGGCCGCAGACGAATCGAAACCAGAGGCGTACCCTCGGGGGTACGTTGAGGATTTCGATGAGTCGAGAACGAAGCTGGCGGACTTTTTCAGCATCCGGTGAGGGGAAGTACTAGACCGATCGCGTGGAGGATCGGCTAGTCGCGATCTTCTTCTCGCTCGATTTTCTCCAGCAGCTCTTCTTTCGACTGACATTCGACACAGAGCTTCGCAAAAGGCACGGCTTCCAATCGTCGTTCGCTGATCTCTACACCGCATTCGGCGCAGATGCCGTAGGTACCTTCGGTCAACCGCGTCAACGCTTCATCGATAGCCTGCCGACGGCGATTGCGCATTTCCATCAAGGAAATGCCCAGCTCACGATCGAGGTCCATGAGGGCTTGATCGCCCACGTCGCGTGCAGACTCAAGCCGCCGCTGCTTATCTTCAATGAGGGATTGCCCCAGACTCCCCTCGATCTCTTTAATGATCTCTTGGCGCTTCCGCATCAGCATCTGCTGAAGAACTTGGCGGCGGCGCTCCCGGTCTTCGCGTTCTTTGGGCGATTCTTTGGGTTTGGCAGCCAGGGGAGAGACAGCCATGCTGATGGGCTTTTCAACCACCACGACTTCAGCAGGCTTCGATTTGCTGGCAGGCTTCTCAGTCTTCGCCGCCACCTTAGCCGTCGCCTTCACTGTCGCCACCGGTTTCTTCTTGGCGGGGGTTTTTGTTGCCATGACAGATCCTACTCCTGGGGTAAACGTCGAATAGCCGAAAAAAGTTCGGCATTCATATCACGGCGCTAGGATCTTTGACAAGACCTTGTAGTGTGGGTGCTGGGAGGCCCTAGGGGTAGAGGATCGTTGAATGGATGGGGTGACCGGCCAGCTTGTCTCGGCCTTTCAGGCCCTTAAGCTCGACGAGAAAATCGAGCCCGGCAATCTCGCCGCCCAATTGTCGAATGAGAGACACCGTCGCAGCTGCCGTGCCCCCCGTGGCCAGTAAGTCATCCACAATCAAGACGCGCTCCCCCACCGCAATCGCATCGCGGTGGATGGCCAGGGAGTTCGATCCGTATTCAAGACTATATTTGACTTCAAAACAGTCAGCCGGTAATTTCCCAGGCTTCCGGACCAGCACGAACCCGGCGTTCAATCGGTCCGCCAAGATCCCACCAAAAATAAACCCACGCGATTCAATCCCGATGACTTTGGTGATTCGCTGCCCCTGATAAAAGGCGGTCAACTCATCGGCAATCGACGACAAAGCGCGAGCATCTTTGAGCAGCGTGGTGATGTCGTAGAAGAGGATCCCAGGCTTGGGAAAGTCGGGAACTTCGCGGATGAGGGCGTGATAATTGATAGCGGACATCGATCAGAGCAAATCGGATTGTGTCATGGTTCTGCGCTCAATGGTATGGCGCAAACGCGCCAAGGCGGCCATTTCAATCTGCCGGACCCGCTCACGGGTCAACCCCATCTCCCGGCCGATTTCTTCCAACGTTTTGGCCTCACTCCCATCGAGCCCGAAGCGCGACACAATAACAGTTTGCTCCTTCTCAGGCAACTCCTTTACCCACTCCATCATCTCGGCCCGGCGCATGACCCCTTCGGCCGTATCGGCAGGCGAAATACAGGACGAGTCTTCAATCACATCGCGCAAGAATGTATCCGCGCCGTCGTTGATCGGACTATCCAACGAACAGGTCGTGCGAACCACTTGCCTCAGATCCAACACCTCTTCGTCCGTCGTCTTCATCTTGGCCGCGACTTCCGATGCGGTCGGTTCTCGCCCAAGTTCCTGAACCAGCGCCTCCACTTTGCCCAGATAACGATTCAGCCGCTCGACGACATGCACCGGCAGCCGCACGAGTTTGCCCTGATTGATGATGGCGCGTTCGATGTATTGCCTGATCCACCAGGAGGCGTAGGTACTAAACCGAAACCCGCGCTTGTAGTTGAATTTCTCGACGGCCTTGATGAGCCCGAGATTGCCCTCTTCGATGACATCGGAAAAGGGGAACCCTCGATGCATATACCGTTTGCCGATGCTGATCACCAGACGGAGATTCGATTCGATCATCTCTTGGCGCGCCTGCTCGTCGCCCGCCATGACGCGCTTACCCAATTGTTGTTCTTGCTTAAACGTCAGCAAGGTCGAGTGGCGAACCTCGCGCAAGTAACACTTGAGGGTATCTAGTCCTTCGGAGCGTTGGCTTGTCCGTTCTTCTTCCACCGACGATTCATCCACTTCCGGCGACGACGCGGCGACTTCCTCGTCGTCACGATCGGCGACGTGTCGGCGCGCTTCGCCCGAACTATGTAGCTCCTCGCCTCCTCGCGCCATCTGTTCCTTCGCTCCTACGTTGTTCGCTCAGTACCACACTTGAAAATCTGAAAATCGCCCGGTCGCCGGACTCCACTCCACTTCGACCTCTGTTACTCGCGACGCCGGCGGTCCAACCTTGGCCTCTTCGATCAGCAACACAATCTGTTCTTTGGTGCCTTCAACTTCAAGCTCGACTCGGCCATCATCAAGATTCCTGACACCACCGTAGAGGCCTCGTTGCGAGGCCACCCGAAACGCAAATGCTCGATACCCGACCCCCTGCACTCGCCCCTTCACATACAACTTTGCCCGGCATGCTATCGGTTCAGTCGGTTCGGCCATACAACCAGGTAGACGCGGGGTTTCCAAATCAGTCTATCCAACGAACGGATACTCTCACACCTCTACAGAGGCGTCACGCGATTTGCGATTCGGCGCGAGTAAATTTCACATACTGGTTCACAAAATAAAAAATGGATGGGCGGCGAGACGTTCGATCTGCGTGAAACGCACAGGCAACATTCGGGGCGAGATCACTGGAGAAGGAGAACGGAAACGTTGGAGGGGGTTATTCGCCCGCATCAGGTGTGCGAACACAACCATGAGCGAACGATACAAACCGGTTCTGTTTGGTCGGGGCGAGAGGATTTGAACCTCCGACCCTTGCGTCCCGAACGCAATGCGCTACCGGGCTGCGCTACGCCCCGACAAAAAGAACAGCACCACCGAGCGAGGGGGGATTGTCTTACATCAGAGGGTCAAAACGCAAGCCATGCGCATCGGCCACTCCCCGGCAAGTAACTTTTCCGCCTGACAGGTTCACACCCTTCGCCAAACCAGCGTCTGCCCGGGTGGCTTCCGCCACGCCCAGCGAGGCCAACCGCAGCAGATACGGGAGCGTTTCGTTCGTCAAGGCGACGGTCGATGTGCGAGGAACGATCCCCGGCATGTTCGCCACGCAATAATGGAGCACCTCATCCACGACATAGACCGGGTCAGAATGGGTCGTGGGTTTCGTCGTCTCGAAGCATCCGCCTTGATCGACCGCGACATCCACCACCACAGATCCTGGTTTCATGCGCGCGACCAATGCCCGTGAGACCAGCTTGGGCGCGAGAGCTCCAGCCACGAGCACCGCCCCGATCACCAGATCGGCAACCATCACGGATTCCTCAATCGCAGCCTGGGAGGAGGCACGCGTCACAATGCGGCCCCGATACAATTCATCGAGTGCCCGCAGCCGTTCAAGGTCGAGATCGATCACGGTCACCTGAGCCCCCATCCCAACCGCAATCCGAGTCGCGGCACTCCCGACCACCCCAGCCCCCAACACTACGACCTTTCCCGGCTCCACGCCAGGCACACCGGCCAAGAGCAGCCCGCGCCCGCCTTGCGTCTTCTCCAGATAACGCGCGCCGATCTGCACCGACATGCGCCCCGCGATTTCGCTCATCGGCTTGAGCATCGGCAACGCGCCGTCTTTAGCCTCGATCGTTTCGTACGCAATCGCCGTAATCTTTGTATTCAACAGGGTCTTGGTCAGCTCTGGAAGAGAGGCCAGGTGGAGATAGGTGAATAGAACGTGGCCGGGACGAAAGAGCGCACATTCGGACAGGAGCGGCTCCTTGACCTTTACAATCAGCGTCGAGCGCTCAAACAATTGCTCTTTTGATGTGGCCAGGGTCGCGCCCGCGCTCTGATAATTGACGTCCGAGTATCCGCTGCCGACTCCAGCCGAGGGCTCAACCACAATTTCGTGGCCGGCCTGACGCAAGGCCCGCACCCCATCGGGCGTGACACTGACTCGATATTCATGATCCTTAATCTCTTTTGGCACCCCGATGACCATGGTCGTTCCCTCCTCGCAAAACTCCTTCGCCGACATCTCAGTCCATTCTGCTACAACGCTGATAAAAATGCACCGACTGTCTCTCGCGAACCGGCCCATCGGGTGGACAGTGCGCGCGGGCCTAGTGTAAGATTCGCCCCTCTTCAGCTCACGATCGACAGAGGGAGGCTCTATGGATTCCGCAGCTGGATCATCCTGCAACGCCTGCGGCGCGACCGGCACCGCACTCATGAAATTATCGCTCGGGAAGGACTTTTTTGGCCGGACCTACGACCGCCTGTCCCCCTCGACCGATCAAAGCCCGAAATGGTACTGCGAAGGCTGTTCGATGCAGAAAAATCTCCAGCGAGACTTTCGCGATATCAGTGGGGAATTCGATAAACTTTCAGCCGGGCAGGGCTCAGCCCTGTCCGACCAAGAAGAGTTTCAACGGGCCTCGCTACGGCTACGTGAAATCACCGCGATTCTCACCGGCACGTCGACGCACTCCCCATTTCTGACCTCTGCCGACGTTACCCAACTCATCGGCCGCATGCACACCGTCACGATGCCTGCCTAACTGGGAGTCAATTCATGCCCGGATTCAAGAGACATATTTTCGTCTGCACCAACCAGCGTTCACCGGACGATCCCCGTGGGAGCTGCTCCAAACTGGGGTCCGAAGCCCTCCATGCCCACTTCAAGCAAGAAGCGAAACGTCTGGACCTGAAAGACGTCGTCCGCGCCAATAAAGCGGGGTGCCTGGATCGTTGTGCAGAAGGGCCGAGCGTGGTGATCTATCCTGAAGGCGTGTGGTATCAAGTCAAGACCAATGCCGACGTGACAGAAATCATGGAGCACCACGTCGTCAAGGGCGAAGTCGTGACCCGTCTCGTCATGCCCGACCACCCAATTCCCACGATACTCCCTCCGCTCACATTGTAGCGTCGACCGAAAAGGATGCTGATGGCCGTCGAAGAAAAATGGAAAGCCAACCTGGAAAAGGTGGCCTTCATGAAGCAGTTTCCAGGATTGCTCGGGAACTGGGAAACCTTGGCGGAGAAGACCGTCAAAGCCGTCATCCCCCTCAAGGGGAAACAGGGAGCCGCGGTGCTCGTCTTCACCGACGGCACCTTTACGATCGTCCCCCCAATGGCGCCGGAGCCCTATGAGATCGGCGAGGCCCTGACGGTGGCACGGGCACTCCTCGAACCAGCGCACCAGCAGGCCTATATGGAATACGATCGGCTGGCCAAGAAAGACAAAGACGCCCTGATGTCTGCCAGAGCCGACAAGATCCTGGGAGCGATTCAGAACAATCTGGAACAGATTCCAGAACTGAAGGATCGCCTGAAGGAACTTGTGAAGGAGTGGAAGTGAGCGACAGCCTCCCCAACAGAAACATGTTCGACATCTTTTCCCAAGGTCTCTTTGAAGGAGTCAAGCCTATGATGATCATTCGCGATCACCTCGTCCGCCATCCAGACCGCTGCACGCACCAGGGTATTTGTATGCCCATCTGCCCAACCGGCGCCTGGCTCTCGACCCCTCCCTACAAGTTCGATCCTTCCCGCTGCCTGGAGAGCTGCCGCCTCTGTTTGGACGCCTGTCCCTCGCAAGCGATCTACGGGGTGTTCAAGAAGGGCGAGAAGATGTTGGAGCCGCAAAAAAAGTAGCGTCTGGCGAAAAGAGTTCGAGGCTTCCACGCCTCCGGAGCGGCTGAGGCAGCGAGGGGGAGCGGAAGCCTTCGGAATTTCCCTCGCGGACTCGGTCAGTTTCCGCTTTCCTTCTCCCTCGCCGCCTCAACTCCTTCGCTCCTTCGGCAAAATCGCCTCGAAACTCTTCTCGCCAGACATACATGGAAAACACGAACGAAACTCTTACCCCTGGTTGGACGCGCGCAGTGGGGGATCAGCCAATCCACCCCTTGAAAGAGACAAAGAGAAAAGAAAGAGCCCTGTCAGCTTCCGCCTTCCTACCCCCTAACCCAAGCTCACGATTAAGCACTTCCGGCGGGAGTCCTCGCCAGGGCCCTACCACAACCTTGTGAGAGTCCTATGGAGAAAACACAGGCAGAAATCAGAACGGCTCTGATCAGCAGGGCTGCCAGATGGGTAGCCCTGCTAGCTCACGTGAAGCTTGGGCTAAGGGATGGTCGAGTCATAGACCTGACCATCGTCGATCGCGGTTAGCCCCTTCCCCAGGCTGTGGGGAACGCCAACCCTAACCGCACCGGAGCAGGACTCTCCCTTGCCGTCTTCGGCACGGAACGAAACTTGATAGACACGGCCGTTGCCTTTCCCGGATCGCTCAGCTCGAACCGATACGGCACCGGCCTGAATCACCGCGTCGGGGCTCGTGTTGCCATCGCCCTGTCCATTGACTGGCTCATCCTGGGTCACGCTGGTGACGGTGATCGTCACCGCATCACCGTCTGGATCGGTCACGCCCATCACGACGATCGGGACAAACTGATGCTTGGGCGACCAGAGGACAGCAGGAAAAGCCTGCGCATCCCTACAAACTGGTGGAGCGGATACTGGGGCAGTATTGTAGCGGATCGTATCGATACCCACAGGAACGTCGGTAGGGATTCCTCCGATGATGACGGTCCTGATATTCGGAGCAGAATCCAAACTGCCGACTTGCAACATACTGTAACCACCAGCAGCACCGTACCGGTAATTTAAAATACGTGCAGCACCGATACAGTCTGTCCCAAAGGTATTACACGAGCCCACCAATTGGTGACTCGCATCATAGACAGAAAAAGCAAAAATTGCAGAGGGGTCTGATTGCCAAAACGTCTCAACCTCAAAGAAATTAGTCGGATTGGCAAATTGGACAATCAACGCATGAAAATCGCTATTTGAAGATCCAGAACATTGCCCCGTACTCCAGCAAGAAACTGCATAAGACGCATTGGTGTACGCACCAAAGTAATGCGTCCCTGTGGGTGGCACCAAGCCTCGGAAAGAGGTGTCAGTCACATAGACTGGCCCGTACGTCGGTGGATCAACGCTACGAAAGTTATGGTCAAATGTATTGATCGTCACCCCTTCAAATAGATTGGACAGGTTTATCCCAACCGCGTAGTTATCCGCTTCGATTTCTATGAGAACGGCCTCGGACGTGGAGCACAGGACGCTCCCGACCAATAGCACTAGTCCACCAACTACCGTGGTTGCTTGTAGTCTTGTTTTAGTTTTTCCCCATGCCCGCTCATTCTCCTTACGCCAGTTCAAGGCAATCTGGGTGATCCGCTGCATGGTGATCTCCTTGTGAAGTTTCCGAACATGGTACTGCCGGAATAAGTGAGGGCAGGGGAGTTGCTGCTTACGGACCTGGCCGCAGGTTCCTAGCTCACGGCAACGGCGAGCGTGAGGCCCCTCAAATCTATGACAGCGTACTTCCTCATTTTCATAGTACCCCTTGGTGATGGTCGGTGGTCGAGAGGCTCCCGCTCAACTCGGTCGAGTGAACCGTGATCCCCTGTCTCGGCGAAGCGCGGAAACGGACTCTCTCACGCAGGCAGACGTCTGTGAATGCAAGCAAGCCAGAAATGAGGGGTGAGTGGAGACTACTCCTTGGCTGACTCTGCATCTAAGAGTGCTCCAAGACCTGAGGACATCAGCAATTCATGTGAATCAGGTTATGACCCCTCATTCTAGTGCCGTCAAGCCCCCCTACAAACGAGGGGGATACCTAAATGAGTAATTCGTCACGCTGCGACAATCCTTGTTGTCGAGACCCTGATGACGGCTATGTCGACTTGGCGACAAAGGACGCGTCGAGCAGCTCGCGGTCGAAGCCAGGGGTGATGGTGCCTGTGCTGGCATAGAGGTAGAGGACGACGTCGAAGATGGTCGACATGGTGGAGAGGACGAGGCCTAGGAGCGGAAAATAGAGGATGGCAAGGACCATGATCGCAATGGCGAACATGGGCTGAGTCGCAATCATGCCTGCGCCGATGATGAGGGCAAAAACGCCTGGGATGGCCCAGAAGTAGTAGAGCAGCCCGAATCCGAGACCGGCCAAGAGGTCTTCGCCCCAAGTTCGCCTGAGGAGCTGTACCGACGTTTGAATGGCGTCGAGCGGGCCTTTTCGTTCCGCCACCAACACCGGCACCACGAGAAATGTGGCGACGGTCCAGACCAGACCCAGCATGCGCGCCACCAGGTTCCCGACAAAACCGGACCTTCGTTCGATCGTTTTGAGGACCACTCCAATGGTGGCAGAGACCAGGGCCCAACCGAGGATCTGGGGGAAGCAGGACAGGGCTTCGCGCAGCCCGTCCAGTATCGTCGCCTGTTTTCCTTCCAGTTTCCGCAAGACACAGATCGCGAGGGCGGCATTAAAAAAAATGGCGACGCCATAGGCCACCACATAGAATAGAAACATGCCGACGTAGGACCAGGACTCCATCTCTTGACGCCCATCAGTCATTGAGGCCCCGGTCAATGCTCCGAGGATCGCAGGCACGGCAAACGACGCCGTGAGCAACATGAGGCTGGCAGACGAAGCAATGGGCAGGAGCAACAGGGTCTTGTCTTCCCAGAGAATCTGCCAGGCAGCCGACATGATGGCCTGCGTTCGCGCGATCCTCTGAGTCCACCCAGTTTGAGTCTGCATGAAAGCCCTTCGTGCCAAGCGCTAGATGATTTGCTTCCGGAGCCGACCCCAGTAGGCCGTCCCTACATGGCCACAGGCGCCGGTAAATGTCGTGAGCGCCATGATCTGGTAGACCTTGCTTCGGGGGATTTTCACTTTGACGGCCGGGTTCAAGAGGTCAGGTGACTGCATGACCAGCTTCAGCGATTCGCCGGCGGAGAGAATCGGCCACATACAGGAGAGCCGCAGCCGCATTTCGTGGCGCGGGATCGACATGGCGTAGAGCCAGCCTTGATCGAGATGTTCCACCGCCATACGAACCAGTTTACTCAGGACTGGCTGAAAACGCGTACGGTTTCGTTGGTCCAGTAAGTCTCGTGCGGTGAGCCCAGCTTCGGCCAGCAGGGGCGCAGGCACATAGCAGCGGCCATTCTGAAGATCCTGTGCAATATCTTTCACGATGTTTGTGAGTTGGAGTCCCTTCCCAAACCGCACCCCGACCTCAGCCATGTCCCGCACCTTCCACGAAGCCAGGGCCTTCCGATGTGCGCACATCAAATCAGTCCAGAACTCGCCGACACAACCAGCCACGTAATAGGTGTAGCGATCCAGATCGTCCAGCGTCTTCAACGCTGTAAGATCTGCTGCCGATCTGCCGGGAAAGGCCATGAGATCCATCTCCATGCCTTGCGTCAGCGTGGTCATGAGCCGTTGAATGCGGTGTCTATCGTCCGGCGAAAAAGTCAGGAAGAGCCTGAAGCAATCTTCAAGCCGTTCAAGCAGGACACGCTCGGCAGAGTTCTGTTGGACTGGTCCCACGGCTCGCTGGATCTCTTGCACCTGAGTCCAGACGATCTGGTCGCTCGCGAACTGCGCTTTGAGTTGGCTAAGTAAATCCAACCGCCGCGGACGGTCGATCAAATCCGTGTCCGCAATCGTATCCGCGGCTCTGGCAAAGAGGTAGCCGAGGCTGACTTGATCGCGCACATCTGCCGGAACTACAACCAAGGTCGTATAGAAGAGACGGGAGACTTGCTTGAGGAGATCGCGGAGCAGTTCCTGCTTCGAAGCTTCTACGTTCGTCGCCACAGCTATCGCACTTCCAACTTCCCTTCCATCCCTTTGTCGCGATGGCTGGGCAATGGCCAGAGACGTTTGTCACAGTAGATGGGAAAGGTGCCAGGCTGAGTCGGCGTGAATTTAATGGTGACGGTCTTGTCGGCGCTCACATCCTGTTCGACGAATAGGCTGCCGGCCGGGTCCTTGATGATAAAATTGTGCGGGGTAATCCACGTCACGCTGGTCAGCGTCAACTCGACCGGCTTCCCGGCTTCGACAATCAAATGTTTTGGCGTATACGAGTAACTATCGAGTGTGACCGTGGCTCGCTGCACCCCATCTGCGGCCACCGGGACCACGACGGGGACCTGGGACAGAAGCGGTTCCGCTGCAGACAGGACCGTCAGGCCGACAGACGCGAGCCATCCGACCGTCACCAACAGCTGAAACAGTTGTCCTGGTGCCTTCCGCATGATCCTGTTCTAACAGGATGGGCTGGAATGGGTCAACTTTGCCTAGGAGTTTCATGGACTTCCAGCGCCTTGACCTTGGCAACTTCGGAGTTATTACACCATGACATCGTCACTGGTTGCTTTGATTGAGATGCAATTCGGGGAACCGGTTAGTATAATCACCCTCAGTGATGACTCGCCCGATGAGGGGGCGAGAACGTGGTCTTGAAGGAGGATCTCGATGAAGTGGATGAAGGGTACGTTCTTGTTGTTGGCCGCCAACATTCTGATCATGGTGACGCTGTCGCTCACCGTGCCGTTAATTATCAACATCGTCCTGCCGATGTTCGGGATCGATCTCCGGGGATCGGTCGATCTCAGCTCGCTGGTCTGGGCTCTCGTGCTCGGCTTCGGCGGCGCCTTTATTAGTTTGGCCTTCTCCAAACAAATGGCGCGGGCCATGTTGGATTGCCGCCAGATCACACAACCACGGACCCAAGCGGAGCAGGTCATTTACGGGTCAGTCCAGGAAATCGCACAGCGGCTCCAGATCACGATGCCTGAGGTCTGGGTCTACGAATCTCCCGACCCCAACGCCTTCGCAACCGGCCCCAGCAAGAACAACTCGATGGTCGCGGTCTCGACTGGCTTGTTAAGCAACTTACACGAGCAGGAAGTGCGCGCCGTCCTCGCCCACGAAATGGGACATGTCTACAACGGGGACATGTTCGCAACGACCGTGCTGGCAGGATTGATGAATACCTTCGTGTACTACATCGCCATGTGGGTGCGCCGGTTCTTTGCAGATCGCGATCAGGCGATGCTCGGATTTGGTCTGTCGATCGTGCTCCAGATCATCGTCAGCATCCTCGCCTCAGTCCTGATCAGCTGGTTTTCGCGGCAACGTGAATTTGGCGCGGATGCCTTCTCAGCCAAGGTGTACGGCAAGGACTCGATGATTTCGGCTCTGCGCGCGATCGATCGGTGGGTCAGCCGTTCGCAAGTGGAATATTCCTCGCAAGATGCGCTCGCCACCATGAAGATTTCCGGTAAAACCACAGGGTTCATGCATATTTTCGCCACCCATCCGCCGATTGAAGCGCGTATCGATGCCTTGGAGCGACTCTAACCGAGAGGTCCCGATGGAACAACTGCGTCAGAGTCTGGTGGGATTACTCATAGGAATGAGTTCGATCGTCGGCATGGGCTCAAGCGACCTGCTTGAGCCAAGCTCCGCTCAGGCGAGAGAAGAAGGGAGCATACTCATGGCAGCACAGACGCCCATGGTCTACGACTTTACGCTGAACGATATCGATGGCAAACCGGTCTCACTAAGCCAGTTCCGTGGCAAGGTGCTGTTGTTGATCAACACGGCCAGTTTCTGCGGCAATACGCCGCAATATACGGATCTGGAAAAAATGTACGAGCAGTATCGGGAGAAGGGCTTTGAGATCCTGGCGTTCCCTGCCAACAACTTCGGACAGCAGGAGCCGGGGACGAATGCTGAGATCAAAACGTTTTGCTACACTAAATACAGCTTGTCGTTTCCACTCTTTAGCAAAATCAGCGTGAAAGGCGACGACAAACATCCACTCTACCGGTACCTGACCGAACAGAGCCCGTTCCCCGGTGAAGTGGAGTGGAACTTTCAGAAGTATCTGGTCGACCGGTCAGGAAAAGTCGTTGCGCGATACCCGCACCGCACGAAGCCCTTGGCCTCCGAGATCGTCCAGGATGTCGAACGTATGCTCGCGGCCCGCTAACGCCTCACGTTTTTCGATAAAAAGAAATATTGGCTCGGTATTCCTGAATCGCGGCGGCCAGACTCTGGCTGCCGCGAGGGATATTTGCATCCAGCGCATCTTCAATCGCCTGATCGTCGATTTCCACATCATACCGGTCTTGGACGTTCGTCCTGACCGGCCCCTGCGTAATATCCCGCGGCATGAAAATCTCTTTCCACACTTCCTTCTCGACCAGGCACACGTCTCTGAATCGTTCATAGAGCAGCGCCAGCTTCTCCGCATCCGTCACTTTAATACGCTCTCCCATCCTGCTCCTTTTCTCCGTTTAATGACTATGGCCGTCGCCGCTATATTTCCCGCCGCCCGGCATCTGTGACGGGGCAGGAATGCCTGTCAGGTCCAAACCGGCCGGCGCAGGACTCGAGCCCCCCACCGCGCCGGATCGCGTCGCAAACGAGGAAAAGACGCGACGTATAACCGCTCCCCATGCTTACTGGTGCGGATTTATACCGGCAGGAGCAGCCTGCTCCACAATAACAAACCGCATGGTGCCTACTTGATTGGCCGCGTGAAACGGCTGCTGTCCGAGCGGCGTGATGAAAATCTTCGCCACATAATTTCCCACGGCCCATCTCTCGCCCGACTTCTTCAACTCAAGATAGCCGTACCGTTCATGGCCCGGCAGCTGAATGGCATCTTTCCCTACCGGCATCTCGCTCAACTGTTCCCCCGGTTGATCCAGAAACCATTGCACGCCGAACAGCGCGGGATCTTCTAACGGAGCCACCTCAAACACAATGTAGACCACTGGCGTCTCAGGCGTAAAGATCGCGCCAGGCTCAACGGGCTTCAAGCGGGGATCCTGGGTATACCAGCCTTTGCGGCCGAACGTATCCCACTCGACCTCATATCCTCTGGCCATCTTGATCCAGGTAAACAGGGATTGCGGGATGCCCTTCTTTTGTACGTCGAATGACGGGCTCTGCGTGGGATCAGCCTCGGTGCTGGCCTGCTCTTTCGAGACGAATGAATCCCGCGCTTCGACTCCGTCCCAGGCACAGAGTCCAAATCCCACAGCGGCCAATATGCTCAGCAGAACCTGCGTACTACTGTTGCTTCGCGTACACATGGAAGCCACCTTTAACGGCTGTTTGCTCATGTAGTTATGGTATCGGGAGCGCCGCTATGGGTCAATGGTCGACTGACGGCGTGGCTCATCTTTATACGCTCAGACCCAGCGTCTATGCTACGCTTAATCAGATATCCCTCTCGAAAAGGACCCAGTGCCGCTGACGTCGACCACCACCCTTCACGAAACTACGCCAACCACTCCCCGATCTCCGAGTGCAGGCGAACAGGGCCTTCGATATGGCCTTCGGGATGGAGCCTGCCAGGCCATCACGCAAGGCAGCGGAGAGCAATACCTCTCTGCCTTTGCGCTGCTCCTGCATGCCAGCCCATTCCAGTTGAGTGCATTGTCGGCGCTACCCCAACTCATCGGAACGGGGGCTCAACTTGCCTCCGTCAAACTCTTGCAATGGTTCCCCAATCGCAAAGTGCTCATCTCTGTCGGCACCGTAGGGCAAGCCCTCGCGTGGATCCCCATCCTGCTCCTGCCGCTGCTGCTTCCGCAGTGGGGGCCATGGCTCATCGTGGGCGGTGCCGCCGCCTATTTCGCATGCGCCCACTTCACGACACCGGCTTGGAACAGCTTGATTGCCGACTGGATCGATCAGCATGAACGGGGTGCCTACTTCGCGCGCAGAGCTCAAATCATCGCCATCCTCAGCTTCTTCGCACTCTGCGGAGCCGGATGGGTCCTCAGCCTCTGGCAGGATTCCACTGCGGCCTGGTGGGGGTTCGTCGTCATCTTCTCCATTGCGGGAGCCGCTCGCCTGCTCTCGGTCCTGGCCCTGTCGCCTATTCAGGATATACATCCGACCGCCCATCGCGAGGCACAACAAGGATTTCGCGTTTTTTTCCGTCAGCGGCTCACGAAAGACTTTCGCCGTTTCCTGCTCTTCGCAGGACTCATGCATGCCGCCGTGTTAGTAGCCGGCCCATTTTTCGTCCTGTACATGCTGCAAGAAATCCATCTGTCCTATTTCGGGTACGGAGGATGGCTGGCGGCAGGACTTCTCGGTCAGCTCATGACCCTACAGGCTTGGGGCCAATTCGGAGACCGCTTCGGCAACAAGGCATTGATGTCCATCACCGGATTCACTGTGCCGTTTCTTCCCATGCTCTACCTCGTGAGCACGAACTTCGGCTTTCTGATGGCAGTCAATTTCTTGGGCGGTGTGATCTGGGCAGGCCTGGCCTTGAGTCTGCAGAATTATGTATTCGATTCGGTCGGTCCTGAGGACCGCGCGAAAGCCATTGCCTTGTACAGCACGGTCAATGCCGTAGGATGGTCGGTGGGAGCCTTGCTCGGCAGTCGGTTGGTCGAAGGCCTGCCCTCGCACGTCGAATGGGCCGGTGTCACACTCACCTATGCATCAAACTTGCCCTTCGTCTTCTTTCTCTCAGGCCTCCTGCGGCTGCTGGTTTCGGCCTGCCTTCTTGGCACCTTCCATGAAGCACGGCAAGTGGAGGCGCTGCCGCGGCAACAACTCTTCTGGGAGTTGCCGCTGGTGAAACCCCTTGCTCAATTTGCGACCTGGACGCGCCCCAAAACAACTCGCTAGAACGTCGGTCCCGCTACCGTGGAACCGGTGGCTGGGCAGCTCGCTCTTGCTCCTCATGTTTGAGTTTCTCGAACGTCCGATCGGCATGACCACGAACTTGATCCGCAGTCGGCTGTGGCGTGGGTTTGGGTTGGTCACCGGCGCAGGCCCCAACGACCGAGCAGAGAACGAAGCCCATCAAGCCCGCACCCGCCACTCGCTGCCATTGCTTCACGCTTGTACGATCGATCACCATATCGTTCCTCCCGCATTGAGACCCATGACTTCAACGGCATATTTGCTTACTTTACGCCCCTCACAGTCGGAACACTACCTCCCCCCTGGCCTCCGCGCTCGCCCTAGATGCGTCCGCATTGACTGGGTCAGACCGACAGGGTATTGTGCCCGACATACCACCTGAACCCCCGAGGATCCATGTCGCTACACGACCGCCTGACAGAAGATCTCAAGCTCGCCATGAAGGCCCGCGACCAACTGCGCATGGACGTCATTCGCATGGTCAAAGCCGCCGTCATGAACAAGGAGCTTGAGCTCAAAAAGGACCTCGACGATGCGGAAATGAGCCGCGTCATGACGACCATGATCAAGCAACGTCGTGAATCCGTCGAGCAATTCGAAAAGGGTAACCGCGTCGAGCTCGCGGCTAAAGAGCGACAAGAAATCACCATCCTCGAATCCTATCTCCCGCAAGCCATTTCGCCTGAACAACTTGCCACCATCGTCGACACCGCCATTCAACAAACCGGCGCGCACTCGCTCAAAGAAATGGGAGCGGTGATGAAAGCGGTAATGGTCCTAGTGGCCGGTCAAACGGTGGACGGCAAACAGATCAGCGAACTCGTGCGCGCCAAGCTCCAGTAGCCCGACCGGCACCTGCTATACTCGAAGGTAATTGCTCACACATTCCGTGTAAGCGCCTGACAGGACACAGCATGGGTATTCTTATCGTCGACGATTCCCCGGACCAGCAAGTACTCCTCCGAGCCATCCTCGGAAAAGCCGGCCATACGGATCTCCAGAGTGCCGACTCAGCACAGGCGGCGTTTCTCCTGCTCAACATGGAGGGCCAGGGACCGCCACCCCAGATCGACTTGGTCCTGATGGACGTCATGATGCCCGAACTGGACGGAGTCGAAGCCTGCCGTCAGATCAAAAAGCGACCGCATCTTCGTGACATTCCTATTATCATGGTCACGGCCAAGAGCGACCTTTCCAATCTCCAAGAAGCCTTTGCGGCCGGAGCCGTCGATTTCATCACCAAACCCGTAACGAGCGTAGAACTCCTCGCCCGTGCCGCCTCCGCGCTGGCGCTGAAGAAGGAAATGGACTGCCGTAAAGCGCGGGAAGAAGAGCTCCGTCGAAGCAATGATGCGCTACAGAAGGCGATGGGGGAGGTGAAAGTCCTCAGAGGACTTATCCCCATCTGCGCTTCCTGCAAAAAAATCCGGAATGACGGTGGATTCTGGCAACAATTGGAAGAATATATCGGTGAACATTCCGAGGCTGAATTCAGCCACGGCATCTGCCAGCCCTGCGTCAAAAAGCTTTATCCTGGAGTTTATCAGGAGTAGTTGCTACGCTTTCTCAGGCTCACCACTTGTATTCACGGGACACCGCACGCATGGCAATTTTAATCGTTGATGATTCGGCGGACGACCGACTCCTGCTTCAATCGATTCTCTCAGCAGCCGGCTACGACCATATCCTGGTCGCCGATTCTGCCGCCTCCGCATTCAGTCTGCTCGGGCTCGATGACGGGAAACACAGCGCCTCGCGAGTCGACCTGATCCTCATGGACATCATCATGCCTGAGATGAACGGCATCGAAGCCTGCCGCCAAATCAAAGCGGTCGAGCGATTCCGTGACACCCCCATTATGATGGTCACCGTCAAAACCGATCCTGTCGATCTCCAGCTCGCCTTTGCCGCAGGCGCACTCGACTATATCGGGAAACCCATCAACAAGATTGAACTGCTGACGCGCGTCCGATCTGTCCTACGGCTGGTTCACGAAATCGATCGCCGGCAGGCGCGCGAGCAGGAGCTCCTTGAGGTCATGCGCCAACTCCAGGAAGCGAACCAGATGCTCCTACGCCTCTCCTGCCTCGACGGCCTCACCGGCATTACCAATCGCCGGCAATTCGACGACTTCCTGGATCAGGAATGGCGCCGGGCCGTTCGCGAATCGACGCCGCTCTCCCTGATCATGCTCGACATCGATCGCTTCAAATCCTATAACGATGCCCATGGCCATACGTCGGGCGACGAATGCCTTCGGCAAGTGGCGGCTGCGATCTCGGGAGCCGTCAATAGACCGGGAGACCTGGTCGCTCGATACGGCGGCGACGAATTCGTAGTCGTCCTCCCCGGCACCCGCACGGACGGAGCGGCCCAAGTGGCGGAGACACTGCGCCAGCGTATTCAAGCCCTCGGGGTGACACATTCTGACGGCAAATTCATCACGATCAGCGTCGGCTTTGCCAGCATCATCCCAAGCCGAACCGCCTCCCCCACCGATTTAATCAAAGCCGCGGACCAAGCGCTGTATCAAGCGAAACAAGAAGGCCGCAATCGAGCCAAGCAGGCCGGTATGCTCACGCTCGTCCCGCATTCCCACGAGGATTGACCATCACGAGGATCCAGACCCACACGTAGCAATAGCCTTGATCGTGATAGCCTGCTGACCATGCCCCGAACCACGACCAAGTCCACACTCGCCCCCACCGCGAAAACGCCTAAACCAAAAACGTCCTTGGCACGGGTCCAAGCCTCTCTCAACCGGGAGCGGGCGGCCCGAAAGCGTGAAACCCTCAAACGGCACGAGGCCGAACAGGCCCTTGTCCTTGCAACAGAAGCGGCGGAAGTCGCCAGCCACGCCAAGAACGAGTTCCTCGCCAGCGTGAGTCATGAGATCCGGACACCGATGAACGCGATTATCGGTATGGCCGATTTGTTATGGGAAACAGACCTCACCCCCGATCAGCGGAAGTATTTGCGAATTTTCCGCCGAGCCGGCGGCAACCTCCTAAATCTAATCAACGACATTCTCGATCTCTCGAAAGTCGAAGTCGGCCGTCTAGAATTGGAATTGATCGACTTCGATTTGAGTGATTTGATTGAAAAGGCCATCGAAATACTTGCCATGCGGGCCAATGAAAAAGGCCTCGAACTGGCCTGTCATCTGTCGCCTACCGTTCCCTGCGCCTTGATCGGAGACCCCCACCGGCTCCACCAGATACTCCTCAACCTCATCGGCAACGCGATCAAATTCACCGACAGCGGGTCTATCACCATGCGGGTCCTACAAGACCCTGATTCCCCCATGCCTGGAGCGATTCGTTTCTCTGTCAGCGATACCGGCATTGGCATTCCCTCCGACAAACTCGATGGCATTTTTGAGAGCTTCACCCAAGGCCATGCCTCCATGACGCGTAAGTATGGAGGCACCGGGTTAGGCCTCACCATTTCGAAGCAGTTAGCTGAACTCATGAACGGACGCATCTGGGTCGACAGTACCCTTGGGCAGGGCAGCACGTTCCATTGCTCTGTGCAGTTAGCGGTGCAATCCAGTCCTCTGCCCACACAGGAGGAGGTTCTCGTCAATCTTCAGGGGATCAGAACCCTTGTGGTGGATGACCATGCCACCAACCGCCTGATCCTTCGCGAAATCCTGGCTGCCTTGGGAGCAGAGGTGACAGATGTTGCGTCTGGCCGCGACGCTATCGCTGAATGGCAGCGCGTCTCTACGTCGGCACGCCCCTACCAGCTCTTGCTTCTCGACTGTCGCATGCCGGAGATGGACGGATTCCAGGTCGCTGAAACCATCCGGCAGGCCAGCCCTTCACGTGACCTGACGATTGTCATGCTGGCCTCTCACCATTGGGCCGACGACATTGCCCGCACCTATGACATGGGACTCGGCGGCTATTTGATCAAACCCATTAGAAAATCGGATCTGCTGCAGACCGTCAGCATCGCCCTCGACCGTGCTGCGGGTATCCCACATACCACTGGTTCAGCACCCCCGACCTCCTCACCTTCGGTCGAAATCAGAGGGCTTCGTATCTTATTGGCCGAAGATTCCCCTGACAATCAAGTACTCGTCCGCTCCTATTTGAAGCAGACGCCCTATCGCCTCGACATCGCGGATCACGGAGCCATCGCGTTTGATCTATTCAAAAATGGCCATTACGATCTGATCCTCATGGACATACAGATGCCGGTCATGGACGGCTATGACGCCACCAAGGCCATCAGGGCCTGGGAGCGGGAGCATGATCTCCCTCCGACACAGATCATTGCCTTAACCGCACTAGCTCTGAAAGAAGACGGGATCAAGATTCTCGACGCCGGCTGTAATGCCCACATGACCAAACCCATCAAGAAGCACACGCTCCTAGAAGTGCTCCAGGCTTGTAAAGGACGCTGCACCTCATGACAAGGGGACAGAACGAACGCGCAGAGGGACCCATTACCGTGCAGATCGACGAGGGACTCAAAGAGATTGTGCCAGGCTTTCTAGCAAATCGTCGACGTGACGTGCAGACCCTCGAACGTGCGTTGAAAGAGAATGACCTGCCCGCGATTCATCTGATCGGTCATCGCCTGAAGGGGGATGGAGGAGGATACGGGTTCGACGCCATCAGTGTCATCGGAGGCATCCTGGAGCAAGCGGCAGCACGAGAAGACCGTGATGTAATCCAACGACAGATCGCCGAACTTGTCGACTACCTCGCCCGCGTGACAGTGGTGTATCGGACGTAAGAGGAAAGAGGAACAAACGACACAGCTAGCTTGGTTTGGTGGAGGGCAGGGGAATTGAACCCCCGACCCCTACGTTGCGAACGTAGTGCTCTCCCAACTGAGCTAGCCCCCCACGCAACCAACCGACAACCGGCGAGACGAACGCCTCACCAATCGACGCATTATACACAACCATTCCTTGAGACTCTACCGGAAGTTCGTTCCACGACGGAGTTAGAATGGGCCGATCACCGCATCGCCGACCGGCTTCCCCTGCTCGATCAACACACGGCGCCCCTCAACCAGCAATCGCCCTTCGGCGAAGAGCTGAACCGCTCGCGGGTAGAGCTTGTGTTCCTGGACAAGAATCCGAGCCGCCAAGGTGTCGGAGCTATCCTCGTCGAGAATCGGCACCGCCGCCTGCAGAATGATCGGTCCTTCGTCCACACCTTCCGTCACAAAGTGCACGGTACATCCAGCAAGCTTACAGCCCCACTCGATCGCTTTCTTCTGCACATCCAACCCCGGGAACGAGGGCAACAGCGACGGATGGATATTCATCATGCGGTTGGCGAAGGCCTCCACCAAAACTTTGGTCACGATCTTCATATACCCGGCTAGTAGTACCAACTCCACGTCGTGCTGCCTGAGCACATCGAGGAGCGCGAGATCGTACGCCTCGCGGCTATCGGGTCTGCCTGCATAGGGTTTGGGATCGATAAAAAGACCGGAGAGTCCGTGCCGGCTGGCTCGTTCGAGCGCCGGGGAATCTTTCTTATTGCTGATGACGGCGACGATCCTGGCCTGAACGGTCCCCGCTTCAATCGCGTCGATCACCGCTTGAAGATTCGATCCGCGCCCGGATGCCAACACGGCGACTCGCAGCGCATCCGTCCGCTTAGTCGACATACTCCACCAATGGTCCATCGCCGGTCGATGACACGATGGTCCCGATCTGACAGGCCGGATCGCCCAACGCCGTGGCCCGCGCAATAACCGCCTCAGCAGCCGACGCCGGCACCACGAGAATCATCCCGATCCCCATGTTGAAGACACGATACATTTCTTCCCGTTCGACCTGTCCAAGCCGGGCAATCGCCTGAAAAATAGGCGGCATGGTCCAGGCACTCCGTTGCACCTGAGCCCGGACACCGGAGGGAAACACGCGCGGGAGATTTTCGGTAATGCCACCGCCGGTGATATGGGCGATGCCCTTGATGGGATATTCCTGAATCAACGTGAGAACCTGTTTGGCATAGATTCTGGTCGGTGTCAGTAAGACATCCCCGAGCGGCCGATCGAGTTCCGGCAGGCGACTGGTCATGTCCAGCTTCGCCTTGTCCAACAAAGCCCGGCGGGCCAGGGAATAGCCGTTACTATGCAAACCGGTTGAGGCCAGTCCAATCAGCACATCGCCCGGCGCGATGCTGCGGCCATCGATCATCTTGGGCCGATCCACCACGCCGACGGCGAACCCTGCCAGGTCATACTCGCCCTCGGCATAGAAGGACGGCATCTCGGCGGTTTCTCCGCCGATCAAGGCGCAGCCGGCCTGGCGGCAGCCCTCAGCGATCCCCTTGAGCACAGACTCAGCCTTGGGAACAGCCAGTTTCCCCGTCGCGAAATAATCCAAAAAGAACAGCGGCTCCGCGCCGCTGACCACGATGTCGTTCACACACATGGCCACCAGATCGATCCCGACGGTATCGTGGCGATCCGTGAGGAAAGCAATCTTGAGCTTCGTCCCGACTCCGTCGGTGCCGGAGACCAGGACGGGCTCGGCATAACGATGGGCCTGCAGCCGGAACAATCCCCCGAACCCGCCGATGTCCGTCAGGACTTCAGGACGGAATGTGGAACGTACCAACGGCGAAATACGGTCGACGAATTCGTCGCCCGCATCAATATCGACTCCGGCATCTCGGTAGGTTGTCATAAGAGGGCGCATCTTAGCGGACGACCCTTGCAGAGGTCAACGCACAGATCCCCGATCGCAGAAGAAGACATCAGGCCTAATTTCGCCTATACTGTCCTGGCCCCTTGATCACAGGGCATACAGATGCGACTTCCCCTCATCTTACGAAGGAACAGGCCTATGCTCTATCGCCTTGCACTCATTGGATGGCTCCTCCTCACCCTTCCAGCCTGTGCTGAACTTGACCAATCGTTGAACGTGCTCGGGCTCCCATCAGGGAAAGGCCTCCTGGACGAGAACAGAATCGCCGCGGGCCTCAAGGAAGCCCTGCAGATCGGGACCGGAAACGCGGTGAATGTGACGGGTACGGTGGATGGCTACTTTCACAACCAAGCGATCAAGATTCTGATGCCGGACCAACTGCAGGCCTTCGAGAAAGGACTCCGTACGTTTGGCTTCGGTCCGAAGATCGACGATTTCGTCATGAGTATGAATCGGGCTGCAGAACGGGCCGCACCACAGGCTAAACAGATTTTCCTGGGAACGATTCGAGAGATGTCCTTCGCCGATGCCAACCAGATTCTAGAGGGAAGTCAGACTGCTGCCACCGACTACTTTAGAGGCAAGACGACCGAGAAACTGACCGCCGCCTTCCGACCGGAAGTAGAAAAAGCGATGAACGACGTCGGCGTGACCAAGCAATACAAAGAACTGGTCGGCCACTTCAAGGCTATTCCGTTCGCCAAAAGCGACTCCGTCGACATCGATCGCTACGTGGTGGGAAAGAGCCTCGACGGCCTCTTCCTCATGCTCGCCGAGGAAGAACGGAAAATCAGGACGAACCCTGCCGCACGGGTCACCGATCTGCTGAAAGAGGTCTTTGCAAAGGCCGGTCGCTCCTAAGTCCCCGCACAACTCCAGCACAGACCCCCAAGACTGCCTCTGCAATGTCCCTCTAAATTTCCGGCCGCATCTCCACTTCAAGCAGCTTGATCTTCCGGTGGAGATGGCTCCGCTCGATTTTCAAATCTTCCGCCGTACGGGAAATGTTCCAATGGTGCTCGCGCAGCTTTCGCCCAATATAGTCCTTTTCAAACGCATTGCGCGCGTCCCGAAGCGAGTCATACGACTGAGTAAAGATCGGATTCACTGCAGGAATGGCCGCATGGCTCCCCGACCCGCCTGGGCGCGCCTGCAACGAGTTGGCCGCCTGTGCCGCCTCAATGACCGGTCCCGGCACCATGATCATCAATCGCTCGATCAGGTTTCGTAGCTCCCGAATGTTCCCCGGCCATTCATATTGCTGAAAGACCGCCATCGCATCCGGTGCGATGTCTTTACTCCGCAATCCCTGCTCCTCCGCATGGACCCTCATGAAATGGCGAATAAGCAGCGGGATATCGTCCCGGCGCTCCCGGAGAGGCGGCACCACGATCGGCACGACGTTGAGCCGGTAGAAGAGATCTTCGCGAAACGTGCCTTTCTCGATTTCTTTGAGCAAGTCCTTATTGGACGCGGCTAAGACCCGCACATCCACCTTGAGGAGCTTCGTTCCTCCGACACGAGTGAATTGCTGTTCCTGTAACGCCCGCAAGACCTTCGCTTGGGTGCTCAGGCTCATGTCGGCGATTTCGTCCAGAAACAGCGTCCCTCCGTCCGCCTGCTCGAACTGTCCGCGTTTCATCGAGGTCGCGCCGGTGAAGGAGCCCTTTTCATGCCCGAACAATTCACTCTCGATCAAGGTCTCAGGAATGGCCGCGCAGTTCACCGCCACAAACGGTCGAGCGGACCTGGCACTCTGCATATGAATCGCTCTGGCGACCAGTTCCTTCCCCGTCCCGTTCTCTCCTCCGATCAACACCCGGCTATTCGTGGGGCCAGCCGTCTCGATCAATTGCCGCAGCTGTTGCATCGCGAACGACTGTCCCACCAGCTCGAACTTCCGTTGAACCGTCGTCCGGAGCGTCCGATTCTCTTGCTCCAGCCTATATTGGTCTAACGCATGTTTGACGCGGAGAATGACGTTCTCGAGCGACAGGGGCTTTTCAATATAATCGTAGGCCCCCAGCTTGATCGCCTTGACCGCCGTTTCAATCGAGCCATGCCCGGACATCATCATCACTTGTGCCGTCGGCGCCAATTCCCTGATCCGGCGCAAGGCTTCCATGCCGTCCATTTCAGGCATCCAGATATCGAGAATCATGAGGTCGGGCGGGTCCAGCGTAAAGGCGCGCAACGCCTCCACGCCGTTCTTCGCCACCGCAACCTCATACCCTTCATCCCGCAGAATACTGCTCAAGGATGAGAGAATCGCCTCTTCGTCATCTACCACTAAGATCGATGCAGACATGAATCCCCCGTAAAACGTGATCGATGCTCGGCGAGGCGACGCGCGTCCTGCCTCTCAGCACTTCTTCAGCTACACCGGTAATTCGAACGTGAACACGGCCCCTTTCGGCTGGTTCTGGCCGGCCTGGATCTGTCCGTCGTGATCGGTAATGATGCGCCGCACGATGGCCAGCCCTAGCCCTGTCCCCGTCTTCTTCCGTGTAAAGTATGGCACAAAGAGCTTCTCCTGGTCTTCCGGCGCAATCCCCACCCCTTCGTCCGCCACGCTCACCACGGCCCGCCGACGCTTCGTATCGTACTTGGTCGACAGCCACACCCGCCCTTTTTGCTGCATCGCCTGAATCGCATTGTCGAGCAGATTGACCATGACCCGCTTAAGCTGCTCCCGGTCGAAGTTGAGCGACGGGAGGTCTTCATCCAGCGCCACGACCAACTCAATATCCTTATGGCCTCCTCGATAAAGTGTCGTGACTTCATTGATCACATCGTGAAGCGACTGATGCGCCATCTGCGGAGTCGGCAGCCGGGCAAACTTCGAAAATTCGTCGACCATATGTTTGAGGCTCGTCACTTCATTCACGATCACGTTCGTGGTCTCATCGAAGATCGCATCGAAGTCCGGCGACTTCTCGTAATATTTCTTCCGTAACCGCTGCGCGGACAATTGGATCGGCGTCAACGGGTTTTTGATCTCATGGGCCACCCGCCGCGCCACTTCCTGCCAGGCCGCCACCTTTTGCGCTTTGATCAACTCTGTCAGATCTTCGAACACCAGCACGATACCGAGATCCTTATTCGCCTCATCCTTCATACGCGAACCATGAAGCCCAATGGTCAAAAATCGTCCTTCGACCTCCATCGGTCCCTCGAGCGCCAGCGTATCGCGCTGATCGGCCAACATCCGATCGTAGACCGTCTGGAACAGACCGAGGCCAAACTCCTTGAACGCCTCATTGGCCGGTCTGCCACGGAGTCGATCCGCCGCAAGCCCGAGGATCCGTTCACCGGACGGATTGAAGTTCGTGATCAGCCCGTGCTTATCGATGGACAGTAAGCCCGCCGCAATCGTATCGACCACGGTTTCGATATAGGCACGACGGCGGTCGAGTTCAAGATTGTTGTGACGCAACGAGATATTGGCCTCTTCGATCTTGGATTTGCTCCCCTGTAGATCTGCCGTCATGCGGTTGAACGACTCGATCAACGTGCCGATTTCATCCGTGGCCTTGGCATCGATCCGGACTGAGAGATCGCCTTGCGCAATCGCCTCCGTGGCTTCAGCCAACCGTTGAATCGGCACCGTAATACTCCGCGCCACATAGAATCCAAACCAGGTCGCCCCGAACAAAATGAGCACCGTGATCACGGCGACAAACAGATAGGCCCCGGCCTTGATCGGGTTTTTCATCGCCTTGGTCTGTTTGTATTCGTCGTACTGACGGCCGATGCCTTCCATCTTGGCCAGCAACGATTCGGGAACGAAGGCCTCCACCACCACCACGCCACTGATCTCGCCGCTCCGCCCGGTCGCGGCGATGGGTGCCGCAGCCCGCACCAAGCGCCCGGTTTGGGCCTCCTGCACCGCGTTCACTTCCTGCTTTCCGTTAATCACTTGGAGCACCAGCTGCCCGATCGGTAAATCGAGCACCGATGAGGGCACGTCAGGATCCAGGGCCTTCGTCAGCGTTTCCATTTTGGACGAGAAGACTTCAATGCCGGCCACGCCGAACTCCGCCCGCTTGCGCGCCATGGCCGCCACCAGTAAATCTCGCTGCTCTGCCAGCAGCATATCCTCACGGTAGATTTCATGGCTGATGGCTCTGGCGCTGTTCACCGCCAGGGTAATGTGGCCGGCATGCTGCATCCGCGCCACGTCATACGAATCCCGCATGACCTGTTCGATCTGATCGCTGAACCACACATCGACCGCTTTATTGACCAATCCGCTCGCGACCAACGCCAGGAGCACGGTTGGAATGAGCGAGAAGCCAATGAAGGACGCCACCAATTTAGTTCGAAATCCAGACCCGAAGAGCCGATGCCTTCGTTCGAAGTAGGCCTTGATGAGGTTGCGGGAGAGCAGCAGCAGCAGCACCACAAACCCGATCAGATCGAGGTTGAGGAGCAGGAGCACAAACGCGTAGCTCGTTGTAGGCAGAAAGGAATCTGTTTCCTCGCCGCCGGGAATCACGATCTGGAGATAGTACAGCGTCAGCGCCAGGCAGGGGAGCAGGAAAAGCAGGACAATCCAGACCGGCCGTAAATGCCCCTTCCGCCGTTCAGGCCCAGGACTCGGTCCGGATCGCTGAGAAGACTTCGCCCCGGCAGGAGAGACCTCACCCCCGGGTACGGAACCCGTCACCGTCTTTACCGAAAACAAGGGGCCTGTTTCTTTCGTACGCTCACTCACATCCGGTATTCCCTCTTGTCAGCAACTCGACACAGGAACGGTTCTCTCCGTACGATCCTTGAATCAGGGTAACTGACAGACAGGTCTGGAGTCGACCGGCGGGAGCGGGGCTACGATTTGGCAGTGAGACTCACGTACTTCATCCGAAGAGCGTAGAGCATATCCCGCAGCACCGCTTGTTCTTCTGTCGTGAGGTTGCCCGTGGTCTTCTGCTCCAAGACCGAGAGCAAATCGATAATGTCTTTGGCTTGCGGTAGATTCGGCGGCATCGGAGGCTGCTGAGGATCCAGCTGTTCCCCCATCAACATCATCGAGGAACTGCCCAACGAAATGACGAACGATGAAAAGGAGACGGGAATGCCGGAGCCCTGGGGCGAATCGGAGGACGGCGCATGCTGGTGAGGCTGCGCCTCGGGAGCGGCAGGCGACGTGGAAGCAGGACGGTCTGGGGCGCTCCCTCCCCGCCGATCACGAACGACAAATCCTTCTTCAGATTCCGTAGCCACAGGCTTCTCTCCCGCTCCAGATGCAGCGGCGGTACCCTATCATAGGCCCTCAATCGGCGCAAGACACGCAGAAAGTCGCGCAGCCGATTCGCGCATGGCAACGACTCAGGCAGGTAGAAACCGAGAAGACGTTGCATGGCATGAGCGTTCCTTGTGAGATCATTGACAGTCTTTACACTTCAGCCTTCAGCCTGAACACCTGATAGTAGTGAGCCTCACCAGAACCGGGTATAATGGGCGCCCAACCCTGCGGCAGAAAAAGGATGGCAATGTCTGAACGATTTCACAAACTAGTCGACCTCATGGCGGCGTTGCGCGCCCCGAACGGATGTCCGTGGGACCGCAAACAAACACATGAATCGCTCAAGCCCTATCTGCTTGAGGAAACCTACGAAGTCTTAGAAATTCTGGACCGGCAGGACCGGAAGAAACTGCCGGAGGAGCTCGGCGATGTCTTGCTCCAAGTGCTCTTCCATAGTCAGATCGCCGCAGAAGCCGGCAGCTTTACCATCGAGGATGTGCTGGAGCAATTGGCCGACAAGCTGACGCGGCGGCACCCACACGTCTTTGGAAACGGGGCGGCAGACCCAACCCCGACGAATGCCGACCAGGTGGTCGCGAAATGGGAAGACATCAAACGCACGGAACGGCAGGCGTCTGGCAGACCCGACTCGGTCCTCGACGGCGTACCGCAGATGCTGCCGGCCCTCCTGAGAGCCTACCAGGTTCAAGCACGTGCCTCACGCGTCGGCTTCGACTGGACCCACGATGCCAAGGGCTTCGATCACGTCCTCGGTAAAATCGAAGAGGAGATCCAGGAACTCCGCGTCGCCATCCGCCCCCTGGCATCGAATCAGACAGAGCCCAACGCCAAAACGACGACCGCACGGCAAGAGGAGATCGTCGCGGAGTTCGGCGACGTGCTGTTTTCGCTCGTGAACCTCGCCCGCTTTATCAAAGTGAACCCAGAGGATGCCCTGCGCCAAGCCGTCAACCGATTCGTCGAACGATTCCAATTCATCGAAGCCAGGGCCACCGCGTCGAGCCGAACGGTCGGCGAGCTTTCATTCGAAGAAATGGATCGACTGTGGAACGAAGCCAAACGACAGAAGTCTGCGACCCATACTGAGGAACGCCGCCATGAGTGATGAGCCGAGTCCCTACGAAGAAGGCAAACGTGCCGGAATCCACCCCCTGATCGTCATCTTCAGCATTTTGCTCGGCATTTGGCTCTTTGTCGCCCTGATCGTGCCGAGCTCAAAAAATAAGCAAGCCGCCGGGACAGAAGGACCGGCCGGGCCGATCATCGAAGACCCAGAGGCGGCGCCGGTGCTGTTCAAAGTCCACACCACCGTCCCGGATATGAACGCTATCAGTCTCATCGTCCCCCCGGAAGCGACCGAGAGCCAAGTGGCCGGACTCTTAAAACAGTTTAAACGGGACCGGCTCGCCGGCACCCTGACCGAACTCCTCCCCGCGACCACAGCCGGCCACACCCTCGGGGACCATGCCGTCGCCGACATCTACATTGTCTCCGATGCCCAATATGCAAAAGCCGACGTGATCCGCACCCTGACCAGAGGCGCACATGCCCCCGGCGACCTCTATCCCCAAGCCGTTCCCTTTGAAGTGGCGATGGAAGCTATCCGCGGACATTATCGAATCGATCTCAACAACACCAGTAATCCGGACAGCGCCTCGCTCGGCTTTGCCGATGAGTCTGGGGTGCATTCGAAGCAATATCGAAAAATCTTCTAATTAACCGGCTGCTGAAAAAGTGGGCGGGGCAGCCTGGCTGTCCTCCTGCTCGCGGAACGCGCACGATAAGAATGTGCTCGTTCGACGCGCGCAATCGAGGATCAACCAGGCTACCCTTGAAAGTGAAATAGGGAACTGGGAAGCCGCGCGCAGTTAGAATCATCCCAGCCACCCCTTATGAATTATAGTTTACTGAGGCTTTACTGACAGCCCTTTTGAGCATCCTGCTGGAGTCTTCTTCTGTCGTGTCTTATATGAGGGTTATCGTATTTCTCGCGGTCCAAAATAGAATGAAAGATGTCAAAGCTAACAATGTTTGACCGTGATTCAGCCTTCTCAATGGAAATCAGAGACCCTGCCGATCCTGACAATAAGGCTCCTATTGTCCGGGCGCTTACAATTGAGGATGAGCTGCTACTTTTCAAGACAACCAGCATCCATCGATTGATTACAGCAGATACCATCGACCCCCAAAAGAGCGACCTTAGTACCCGCCATTCAAGCGAGATTCTCTATTCTGTAGGAGCAGCTAATTCATTCGTGGCGAGAATGATTCTGCAATTCAGGGATATGATCGGCCTGGCCATCTCCCAAACAACGCGTGAAAATGAAGTTGTCCAATACGTCTGGGAAGCCAACAAATTGTTGCTGGGATGTGAGAAAGCCTACTTCCATATATATAAACACACGATGGAGTTGATGCCGAAATGCGACGAAATTGTTGAAGCGCACAAAAAGAAACTGGCCATACCGGCAATGCCAAAGATCCCTGATTTGGAGACACACATTTCTGACTTTTTAATAAGCGGGAAAAAGTTCCTGGTATTCGCCTATGGGTTGCTGCATTTATTCTACGGGATGCCCCTGAAGGAAAGGCAAGAGGCTCATTTCGACAATCATCGAAAATGGATAAAGGAAAAGTTGGGCGAAGAACATCCTATACACAAAACTCTGGAGGCTGATGAACCGTGGATTCGTCTGATTGCCGAGTGCAGTAATGCTGTCAGGCATGAAGAAAAGGGATTGAAACTTGAAATCAAGAATTTCTCCCTTCAACCGGGCAACAAGATTGCTTCCGCGGGATGGAGATACGATCTGACGAAAAAGAAACTCGGGCGCCAGGACGAGTATACAGATTTAATATCCGACCTGGATGTAAGAATTTATAACATGCTGACATTTTTCGAAGAGGTCTTGGTTTTTTGCTTACAAGATGAGCTAAAAAAATGTAACAACCAGCTTGAAATATTCCGGATACCGGAAGAGAAAATAAACCCGAAGTATCCCATCCTATATGAAGTTCATCGGAGATCTTCTGCTTCACCATGATGCCTCGCTATCTCTCGGCTTTATCGACGAATCTGGCGTGCATTCGAAGCAGTGTCGAAAAGTCTTCCAGCAGGATACCGAAAGGAATATGTGGGTACGGCAAAAGGCTATTCCCGCAGGCTGCTCAAAAAGGCCGTCCAGCAAGGCCGCAGGCGAGTCGAAACCGGAGGCGTACCCTCAGGGGTACGTTGAGGATTTCGATGAGCTGAGAACGAAGCTGGCGGTCTTTTTCAGCAGCCTGCTAGCCGCGACTACAGTCCGACCAGCTTTGTAATCTCTGCTCTCAACGCTTCTTGTTGTGCATCCGCCCAGGCATCGAGTCGTGGAAACAAATAGGCCATGGGTCCGGTGAAGGGAGCGACGACGGTGTCGCGGCGTTCGGACAACATACCGTCGGCCTCGGCGATGCGAATTTTCTCGTCCGAGATCTGGCGCGATAAGAATTTCGAAATCATCAACTGCTGCCCCGGCGTCCCGACGACGTCCCCTAAGACCTTCCCCCGCACGAAATCCAACTCCTCCGGGATCGCGACCTTTACGCGAATGGCCTGGGCCGTCGGCCACGAGGCGCGATGGATCGAATAGTCGTAGGAGAACACCTGCTCTCGAGGCTCTCGGAAAGGTCCTGTCACATTCGCAATTTGCATCCGGGCATCCATCCTGTGTCCTCGTTTCTTATGACGGTCGTTCTCCGGACAGATAACGCACGACCCGATCGGCCGCAATCGCCCCGTCACGGATACAGTCCGGAATTCCGACGCCCCGATAGCCGGCGCCGGTCAGCACCAGGCCCCCGTAGCGACTGAGGGCCCCCTCGATCTGATTGAGCCGATCGAGATGTCCCAACGTATACTGCGGCATGGCCTTCGTCCAGCGATTCACTTCCACGTACCCTGGTTCCGCCGTCACACCGCACATACTGGCCAACTCTTCTCTGACCCGCGCCACCAACGCCTGGTCGTCCAATTGCAAAATAGCCTCTCGTCCGACTCCGCCAACGTAACAGCGAACCAATAGCTGGTCCGACGGAGCGCGATGGGGCCACTTGAGCGAGGTCCAGGTCGCCGCAATGAGGTCGCGCCCTTCGGCCCGCGGGACGACAAAGCCAAACCCTTCGGCCGCGCCGGAAACTGCCGCACGCGGGAAGGCCATCGCGATCGTTGCCGTGGAGGCATAGGGAATCATCTCCAGCAACCCGCCGGCAATCGGCGTCAGTGGACGGACCAGCTCGGCGGACACATAGGCCGGAGTGGCCAGGACGAGACTGTCCACGGACAGAGCCGAGCCGTCGTTGAGGATGACATCATACATCCAACGGCCGAGCTGGTGGGACCGCACGCGAAGCGCCTCGACGCCGCAGCCGCCCCTCAGCGTCACGCCCTGCTCCGTCAGTCGAGCCACCAGGGCCGTGACTAAATCGGACAACCCGTTCTTGAGACTCACGAACATCGTGCGCTTCGGACCCGCAAGACTGGCCGAGGAGCCGGCCTTCCTGGCCGTCATCATCCCACGAATCACACTGCCATACTGTTGCTCCAACTCGACAAAACGCGGGAACGTCGCCTGCACACTCATCTGCTCCGCATCACCGGCATAGATACCGGCCATCAAGGGTTCGAGCATCCGCTCGAAGGCCTGTCGGCCCATCCGCCGTCTGAAGAACGCTGCCAGCGATTCATCATCCGGTGAGCGCTTCACCGGCATGGCCAGATCCAGTCCCATCCTCGCAAGCCCGGACCAACTCAGCAGACCGCTTCGGAGAAAGGGCCCCAATTGATTGGGCGAGATGACGACCAATCCCTCAGGAAGTTCGCGCAGACGGCCCTGCGAAAACACACAGGCCCTCTTGCTGGTCTCATTGGTATTGATGAGTTGATCGGCCAGCCCCAACTTAGTGCAAAGTTCAACGGCTGCCGTTTTCTGAGACAGGAAGGAATCAGGACCTGCTTCCGTGACGAGATCGCCGACTCGATGAGTCACGATCTTGCCTCCCCAATCCGAAGCGGCATCCACCACCGCGCAGCGAATCGGTATACCGGCGGCGGCCGCTTTTTCGTGAAGGGCATAGGCCGTCGAAAGGCCTGAGATCCCTCCACCGATGACTGCCACTGTACGAGGAGTCGTCACGAGATACTGCAGTGGGATGATTCATGTGCCTTGAGCACCGAGGCGAGCGTATCGATGAGGGCGGGTGAATCGTTCAGCATAGCGATGCGCTCAAGTTGGAGACCACGACCAGCCGCATACTGTTTCAGTTCGATATCGATATCGTAGAGCGTTTCCACATGGTCGCAGAGAAAGCCGATCGGCGCGACCAATACCTGCCGGTGGCCCTCACGCGCCAGCTCATCCACCGCCGACTCCACCGTCGGCCCCAGCCATGGCTCGCTCGACCGGCCCTGGCTCTGATAGGCAAACCGTGTCGGCTGGGATCCCAGCAACATCTTGACGGCATCGACCGTGCCCTTGACCTCGTCGGGATAGGGATCCTTCATCGCGACGATACGCTCGGGAAGGCTATGGGCCGTAAAGAGCACCGGCACTGTCGCTCGTACATCTGCCGGAAATTTCAGCAACGCCTGCCGGATGTTCTCGACGATCCCTGCAATCAGTCCGGGATGTCGATGCCAACTGCCGACGTAACTCACCGGGGCGTCACCCAGCAGCGCAGCCTGTGCCTCTTCGACTTTTTTCCGATAGGCGCCGGTACTCAGCGAGGACTGTTGCGGCGCCAGACAAAGCCCGATGATCTGTTGCGGCCCCTCGCCTAACAGGTCGGCATAGGTCTCCTTGATAAACGGATGCCAATGCCGCAACCCGACGTAGACGCGATATCGCTCGCCACCGGCCTCGTTCAATCGCTGTTCGAGCTTCTTCGCCACATCCTTGGAGATGCCAACCGCCGGGGACTTCCCGCCCGTGGCTCGATACCGTTCCCGAATTTCTTCGACCAGTTCAGGTGGCGTGGGGCGACCGCCCCGCACATCCAGCAGAAACGGCTCCACATTCTCCAAACTATCCGGCCCACCCATGGCCATGAGCAGCACGGCAGTAGGGCGTTTCGATTCAGGCATCGTTCCTCGTCGTCCGTGAAACGTGAAGCGTCTCGGATGTAAGAGACGCTTCACCGCTCCTAGCGTTGACTGAGCTTGTGCACCATATCGATGGTGGCAGCCACATGCTCGATCGGAGTCGTCGGCAAGATTCCATGGCCCAGATTGAAGATATGGCCTGGCCGGCCAGCGGCTCTGCGCAAAATATCGGCGACGCGGCGTTCGATTTCTGGCAATGGCGCATAGAGCGCTAAGGGGTCGAGATTCCCCTGCACCGCCACATCATGCCCCACCATGGCCCAGGCCTCATCGAGATGGATGCGCCAGTCGACCCCGATCACATCCCCGCCCGCTTTCCGCATCTGACGAAGCATCGCCGAGGTGCCCGTACCGAAATGAATCATCGGGACGCCTTCCCGCTTCAACCCTTCAAAAATCAATTGGACATGCGGCATCACATATTCTTCATAGTCGCCGATGGAAAGGCAGCCGACCCAACTGTCGAACAGCTGAATCACCTGCGCGCCGGCCTTGATTTGCCGCCGCAGATAGCCGGTAATCACCCGCGCAAACTTGTCCATGAGCAGATGCCAGGTCTTCGGCTCGCCATACATCATCTGTTTGGTGAGGAGATAGTTCCGCGAACTCCCGCCCTCAATGGCATAACTCGCGAGCGTGAACGGTGCCCCGGCAAACCCGATCAACGGCACGCGCCCGTTCAATGCGCGGCGCGCTTGACGGATGGCTTCGGCCACATACTCCAGTTCATCCCCGTCGATCACCTTGAGCCGCTCCACGTCCGCCTGGGTGCGAACCGGATTGTGGATGACCGGCCCCTCGCCTTCCGCGAACTCTAGATTGAGGCCCATCGGTTCGAGTGGCAACAGGATGTCGGCAAAAATAATGGCCGCATCGAGCGGAAAACGATCGATCGGCTGCATCGTAACCTGCGCCGCCAACTCCGGCGTCTTGCACAGCTCCAGCATCGAATGCTTCGCGCGAAGCGCACGGTATTCCGCCATATAACGGCCCGCCTGGCGCATGAACCAGACCGGCGTACAATCAACCGGTTCGCGCCGGCACGCTTTGAGAAAACGATCATTCATCATTTCTGCATTCTAGAGACGAGGGGGCGAGGGTGTCAATTCGCAATGGAACGAGTGCCGTGGCACGAGGTCGTCCTGACATCGCGTCTGCATAAACAGTAGACAACCCCTCTGATTTCTATAGAATACAAGGGAAGGTTCATGCTGCCGCTGACGTCCTGTTTCACTTTTCAAACGGTTCTGTGTATAATGACTCGTTCTTGCACCGCTGGAGTCCCAAAGTCGTAGTCTTTGCACTCTAGTATCTGCGGCCTGCCTAACGAGTTATATTCACACGCGCCGCGATCTCACTCAGCCTTACCGGGGCAATCTGTGCCTTGCACCACGTCCCAGTAACGCATCGCCCCCTGATCTTGGAGGTAAGCGAATGTCAGATGTATCCGTCCTACAGACAACGAAAGCCCAGAACCTCAAGCTCACGGTACTCCGTTGGTTCGATTCCTGGGCCGGCATTGAGAATATGAAGGTCGAAGGCCCTCCAAAAATGGACTGGATCCGTTGCATCCCGCTCATCGCCGTCCATGTGATGTGTCTCGGAATTATCTGGGTAGGATGGAGCTGGACAGCCGTTGCTGTGGCGACGGCCTTTTATTTTGTGCGCATGTTCGCCATCACCGGCTGGTACCACCGTTACTTTTCGCACCGAACCTTCAAGACGTCACGCGCCTGCCAATTTGCCTTCGCGGTCCTGGGAGGCTCCTGCGCCCAGCGCGGTCCGCTCTGGTGGGCCGGGCACCATCGCCATCACCACATCGCATCAGATACACCGGATGACGTCCACTCCCCTCTGCACGGAGGATTTCTCTGGTCACATATGGGCTGGTTCACTTCACAGACGCACTTTGCCCCTCGGTTGAAGAACATTGCAGACTTCGCGAAGTTCCCCGAGCTCCGCTTCCTGGATCGATTCGATATCCTCGTGCCCACCCTCGCCGGGTTCGGCATGTTCGGACTGGGGATGCTGCTCGAAGCCTATGCCCCAGGCCTCGGCACGAATGGCCCCCAGATGTTGATCTGGGGCTTCTTCGTCTCAACCGTTGTGCTCATCCACGGCACCTGCACCATCAACTCCCTTTCTCATGTCTACGGCTCTCAGCGATACGAAACGGGAGACACCAGCCGCAACAATTTCATTCTTGCGCTGATCACCATGGGGGAAGGCTGGCACAACAATCACCACTACTATCCGGCATCCACCCGCCAAGGATTTTATTGGTGGGAAGTCGATATGACCTACTACTGCCTCAAGCTGATGGAACGGCTCGGGCTGGTGTGGGACATCAAGGATGTGCCGATCTACGTGCGTGAAGGCAAGAGCAAGCAGGACGCCATCGCGGTATAACGTGCGAACCGCCGCTTGTGACTCGTTACAAACGGCGGTTCCTCTACACCCACTCCGTCGACTCTCGAGAGGGGCCTTCAGTCACCCGCCCAACGAGCGCTGCACGAATCTCTCGGCTCACCTGATCGATGTCCCCAAGATCCGAGGCCGCAACGATCCAGGCCTCTGCCGGTTCAAGTTCAATTCGGTAATGGTTCTTCCTCGCCGAAAACCATTCGATGTAGGGATGCGGCACGAGGTTCGGGTGGGGGTCGAACGAGATCAGATTCACCGTTCCGATTTGTGGATTTTCCATGTCCCCGATGATCTGCCCGGCAAGATCCTCGTCTTCAAACCGGGAATTCCGAAACTGAATGACCTGCCCCGCGATATCGGGTTTAAAATTTCCACGCAAATACACATCGACTGGACCGATCACGGCAAACAAGATCCGCCCCACGATCGTTCCCTCGACGCGATTGTCCAGAAACCCTTCCTGCACCCAGCGCCCATTGCCAAATTTTTGTGACATCCGACTCCTCCGATATACTAGACCGGCTGGACTGAGGCAGCGCCGGGCAATGGCGCTTTCGATCCGCTGCCAAGCGAGCCCACCACTACCGCGACTAAAATGAGGCCGCTGCCGATCCATCCTTGTAGATCCAACGTTTCCCCCAGAAAATACCAGGAGAGCCAGGCCGCATAGGCCGGCTCCGAGGCAAAGATCAACGCCACCTGTTGTGCCGGAAGAATCCGCTGCGCCCACATCTGAACCGCGAAGGCCCCGGTCGCAAGACCCCCGGTCACCCCAAGCCCGAGCAACAACAACGCGGTCGGTGCAAAGGCCTGAGCCGGCGCCTGCTCTATCAGCATAGTGGGGAGTAACAGGACGACCATGGCCATCATCTGCCAGGCAAAGAGGGACGGTGCATCGACTTCGCGGGTAAACCGCTCGAGGCAGGCGATATGCGCAGCAAACGCGAACGCACAGCCAAGCGTCATGAGGTCGCCAAGATTTCCGGATGCGCTGGGCTTCACCAGCAGCCAAAGCCCCACCGTCGCGACTCCGGTGGCCAATAAGACGCGCCAGTCGAATCGGCGAAGAATCAAGGGCACAATCACGACATACAGCGCCGTAATAAAGGCAGAGTTCGATGAGGTGGTATAGTGAATCCCGACCGTTTGCAGGACATAGCCGAGAAAGAGCCAGCCTGTGGCGATCGCACCGGCCCGCAACACCGCCGGGTCACGGTGCAGGCGAAGTCTCCACAGCAGAAACCCGCCCCCGACCAGCAACGCCCCAAGCAGGAATCGCAGAAACAAAAACGACAACGGTGGAATCTGCTCCAACACCGCTTTGGTCGCAGGAAACGTCGCGCCCCAAATGAACGTTGTCAGAAGGAGTGCGAATCGTGGCATCAGATCGTGTGATGGGTGAACAGTGATGAGTGATGGGCCGAAGCGTCCCCTCAGGGGCGCACGGTGCGACGAATAAGGAGCACCAAGTCCGTGCGCGCCGCCGAGTGGTGAGGCGGCCGGGTCCCCGGTGAAGATCTGAACGATGCAAGAACGACGCTGGCAGACTTTTTCAGCATCCCGCTACGCTTTGCACAGGACGCAGCGCCGCTGATCCGTCGTCCCAGCCTGCTCCATCGCCGCGAGCGCTCGCTCCTTGTCAGGATAGTCGAACCAGCCGCCTTCCCAGAAATCGCTGGAGGAGCCGATCGTCGACGAGGGCACTTCGGCACAACGATCCTTGTGGAGCGTAACCCGATCAATTGAGCGGGCGATGTGAATCCAATAGATCATAGGAACAGCCCTTCACAGACAGACCGAGACGCGGCCCTTGGGTTACGACTCTGGGCTCGTCCGCGCTCACGACCTGCGATCAGATTCCACTTCGATCGACGAGGGAGTCTCGTCGACGATTGAGACAACTTACGGCAGGAGCTGCCACTCATCTTTCTCAATGAAGACCTTGACGCCGGTCTCGAGTTTCTTGATATCGTCCTTATCGAAGAGCCTCATGTAGCGCTCGATCCGATCCTCGTCATCGATCCGCTCTTCTTGCATCATTCCACTGGTACTCTTGTATTTCCGAATCAACAGGGGCATCGAAATCCTCCTCGTAAGCCACTAGAAGTCACCTCAACAAGGTGTGTACAATAAGGTAAAGTTCACGGGCCGGTCAAGAGCGGATTCGCACTCTGCCCCGGTAAAATCCAGCATGAAGGATACGCACGATGCCGATCTACGAATATCGTTGTGGAAAATGCGAAAAGCAGTTCGACGCGACCCAATCCGTCCATGTCAGACCAGAAGACACGATCTGCCCGCACTGTCAGGCCCAGGAGGCGACACGCTTGATCTCCGCCAGCACGACAGTGGTGAAAGGGACTCACAAAACCGGCTTTGCTGAACAAAAAGCCTACAACATGCTGGACGAGCGGATGGATAATTTCTCCAAGCTTCCACCACTGATGGGGAGGCGTGCCGCCCCCGAGGCTGGCGCACCACCCGACCCCGCAAGCGGCGGCATCACGGAGAACTGAACCGTGGGTCGGCATGTGAACGCACAGCATCCCCGCCCCAATATCCACCCCAACGCTATGGAGATCTCATGATTGCGAGACAGATCCTCTCGCTAGGCCTCGGCTTGCTATTCAGCTGGGGGACGGCGCAGGTCGCCCTTGCAGAGGTCGCCGGCAATCTCATTATCGCCGGCAACGGACCTGAGGTCACGACGCTGGAGTCCCTCGCCCGCGCATTTGAAAAAGCCAACCCACGCGCCTATCTCGATGTCGTCTGGGACGGCAACTCGAAACCGGTTGAGATGGTCAAATCGGGCCAGGCCCATATCGCCGTGACCGGAACTGAAACGCCGGATCTCTCGGCCACCGTCATCGCCTGGGATGGAATCGGCATACTCGTGCACCTCTCCAATGTGACAAAAGATGTGACGAAGCAGCATGTCGCCGACATTTTCTCCGGCAAGATCACGATGTGGTCTGAATTAGGCGGTCTCGACACGAAAATACTGGTCATCGACCGGCCTCGCAATCAAAACATCCGCGATGCGTTTGAGGATCAGCTTGGCGTGACCGGAAAGATCACTGGTAGCGCCAAAGTCATCGGCTCCGATGAGCAGGTCGTCAAAACCGTCGTAGGAACATTACCCCCACTGTCTGCCATCACCTATCTCTCGTTAAGTCAGGCCCTGCCTGCCGTCTCAGGCGGCGTCGCCGTCAAACTCCTGCCCATCGACAAGATCGAGCCGGAAGTCCCCACCGTGAAAGACGGACGTTATCCCTTCCGACGCCCGCTCCTCCTCCTGTCCAAGAAGGAACCGAACCCCCTGGCTGAGGCCTTCACGCAGTTCGTACTGTCCCAAGCCGGTCAAGAACTCATGGCCGACACATACATTCCGCTCAAAGAGAAATAGTCCCAACCCGTCGTTTATTGAAGGAGGCACCTATGCACATGTGGCGATCATCGATCTTCATGGTACTGGGGCTCATCGGAAGTATAAGCTCACCGCTTCCTCTCTCCTATGCGGAAGAGCCGGGATCCATGGTGGACGGCGCGGGATTCACCCTCTACGGGACCGAATCGATCAAGGGGTCCGATGCTGCAAAGGTCGAACGGGACCCCGTCTGCGACCGGAGCAAGCGGCCAAAAATATTCAAGGTCGAACCGGATGAAGCCAAACCTGGCCAGAAAGTCACGATCAAAGGCGAGAATTTCGGGGCCAAAGAATGTTTCCACGGGGTGGCCTTCAGCGCGGCAGGGCCTGCCAAAATCGACTATACCTTCGTCAGCGAAACGACCATCGAAGCGACCGTTCCTGACGTCCGGGCCGGCATGTCGTTCATCGACGTGGTCGCCGGTGGCGGCAACGCCAGGTCAAAGGGCTTTTTAGTCCAGGCCAAGTAACCGGAAGCCGGCAATCTCCTCACGAGGCGCGGCACAATGCCGTGCCTCGTGTCCCCTCGATCAAGCCCATTTCAGCCTTCGTTCTCTCGACAAGACTCTTGATCTTATGCTAGCTTACGCGCTCATTTTCGCCTGAGAACTCTCGCGGATTCGCGCGCGATCTGAGGAGACGGGGACTGGTATGTTCAAGAAGATTTTGGTGGCCAATCGCGGCGAAATCGCCATGCGGATTATTCGCGCCTGCCGCGAATTGAACATCGCCACCGCCGCCATTTACTCCGAAGCTGATTCGACCGGGATCTACGTCAAAAAAGCGGACGAGGCCTACATGGTCGGCCCGGGACCGGTCAAAGGCTTCCTGGATAGCCAACAAATCGTCAGTCTGGCCCTACGGATCGGCGCCGACGCCATCCATCCAGGCTACGGATTTCTCTCGGAAAACTCGAAGTTTGCGCAACTGTGCCAAACCTCCGGCATTACCTTCATCGGCCCATCGCCGCAAGCCATCGACTTAATGGGGAGTAAGGTCAACGCCCGCGATCTCGCCAAGCGAGTGGGCGTTCCCATCGTCCCCGGTACCGAAGGCGGCGTCACCGACGTAAACGAGGCCTTGGCCTTTGCGAAAGCTACGGGGTATCCCGTCATCATTAAAGCCAGCGCAGGCGGAGGGGGACGCGGCCTCCGGGTGGTCCGGTCCGACGCCGAACTCCGTGAAAACATGGCGGTGGCGTCTCGGGAAGCACAAGCGTCGTTCGGCGATGGCAGCGTCTTCCTCGAAAAGTATATCGAACGGCCGCATCACATCGAATTTCAAATCCTGGCCGACAAACACGGCAACATGATCCACCTGGGCGAGCGCGATTGCTCGATCCAACGCCGGCATCAAAAGCTCATCGAAATTGCCCCCTCGTTGATCCTGACGCCGAAGCTACGAGCCGAAATGGGTGACGCGGCCATCACGATCGCCAAGGCGGTCGATTATGACAATGCCGGCACAGTCGAGTTCCTGCTCGACCAGGACGGCCATTATTACTTCATGGAGATGAACCCTCGCCTCCAAGTCGAGCATACGGTGACCGAACAGATCACCGCGATCGACATCGTGCGTAATCAAATTGCCATTGCGGCCGGTAATCCGCTTCGCATCACGCAAAATGAAGTCACGCTTCAAGGCCATTCCATCCAATGCCGCATCAACGCCGAAGACCCCAAGAACAACTTTATGCCTTGCACGGGCACCATCACCGCCTATCTCTCGCCGGGCGGGATCGGGGTCCGCATCGACGGAGCGGTCTACAACGGCTATTCAATACCGCCCTACTACGACGCCCTCTTGGCCAAACTCACCGTCCGTGGCCGTACCTGGGAAGAAACCGTCAGCCGCATGAGACGATCGCTCGAAGAATATGTTCTGCGCGGGGTGAAGACGACGATCCCCTTTATGAAGGAGATCATGCAGGAAGAGGATTTCATGGCAGGGCGTTTCGACACCTCCTACCTGGAAACGCATCCTGCCCTGTTCAATTACGACGAGTTCGAGCAGCCGGAGGATCTGGTGCTGGCGCTCTCCGCTGCCATCGCCGCCTACGAAGGGCTGTGACCACACAGCCGCCGATCAACCACCGATAACGAGTTAACCGGCAGACTAGAACATCATGGCGACACGACGACCGACAAAAAAACAGGCCCCTAAGAAACGAGCGGCAGCACCAGCCGTCCGTACGTCGAAGACACGTGCGAAGGTCAGCCCTGAGCTGATCATCCAACCGGCAACCGGCAAGCCCATCCTGATTACTGATGTCGCCTTGCGCGATGGCCATCAGTCGTTATTAGCCACACGCATGCGGACGGAGGACATGCTGCCCATCGCCCAGAAACTTGATGCCGTCGGCTATTGGTCGCTCGAAGTCTGGGGCGGGGCCACCTTCGACACCTGCCTCCGCTTTCTCAAAGAAGATCCGTGGGAACGGCTGCGCGCACTGCGCGCCGCCATGCCCAACACCAAACTGCAAATGCTGCTCCGCGGGCAGAACCTGGTCGGCTATCGGCATTATGCCGACGATGTGCTGGAACGGTTCATCGAACGATCCGCCGCAAACGGCATCGACGTCTTCCGCATCTTCGACGCGCTGAACGACATCCGCAACCTCGAGCGGGCCATGCGCGAAGTGAAAGCCTGCGGCAAACATGTCGAAGCCGCCATCAGCTACACCGTCAGTCCCGTCCACAGCGTAGACCGTTTTGTCGATATGGCGAAACGGCTGGAGGACCTCGGAACCGACACCCTCTGCATCAAAGACATGGCCGGCCTCCTGGCCCCGGTCGACGCCTATCACCTTATTCGCCGGATCAAAGCCGCCGTAAAGGTCCCGATCCATCTCCATTCGCATTACACCTCGGGAATGGCCTCGATGACCTCATTGATGGCCATCCTCGGCGGGCTGGACATGCTCGATACCGCCATGTCACCGTTGGCCGGCGGGACATCACATCCCGCGACGGAAACCGTAGTCGCCTCGCTGAAAAATACTCCGTATGACACAGGGCTGGATCTCGCCGCATTCCTCCCGATCACCGAACATTTCCGCACCGTTCGAAAAAAATACCGTCAATTCGAAAGCGAATTCACCGGGGTCGATGCCGAAATTCTCACGTCGCAGATCCCCGGCGGCATGCTCTCGAATCTCGCAGCCCAACTGACTGAACAGAACGCGCTCGATCGAATGAAAGAGGTCCTGGATGAAGTGCCACGCGTCAGAAAGGACATGGGGTATCCCCCGCTCGTGACCCCCACGAGTCAGATCGTCGGCACCCAAGCCACGCTGAACGTGCTGACGGGAGAACGCTACAAAGTCATCACCACGGAAACTAAGAACTACTTCCTCGGACTCTACGGCAGGGCACCGGGACCGCTCGATCACGACATCATGGCCCGGGCGATCGGGGACGAACAACCCATCAAAACCAGGCCGGCTGATCGACTGGAGCCGGAACTCGACGCCATCAAAAAAGATCTGCCTGCATCGGCCACCACGATAGAAGACCAGCTCTCATTCACGCTGTTCCCCGCCATCGCGCGTGACTTTTTCGAAGCGCGCGAGAAGGGGGACCTGACGATGGAGCCTCTTGAGAGCTTCCAGCCCAGTGGACCTGGTGCCGGCACCGAACTCCATTTGGCACCCGCAGAATTCAACGTCACGGTCCATGGCGAAACCTACCATGTGAAGGTATCCGGTTCCGGGAGGAAGGTGGACGGGCGCAAACCCTACTACATCCGGGTGAACGACAAACTCGAAGAAGTCTCGCTGGAACCGATTGAGGAAATCCTGGCTGGCGTACCGGAGGCTCCTGACAGCGGCACCGGCACCAAGCGTAAACGACCTAGACCCTCCAAGCCTGGAGACGTGGCCCCCCCGATGCCTGGTCGCGTCGTCAAAGTACTCGTCGCAATCGATGCCGTGGTCAAGACCGGTGACCCGCTCCTGATCATCGAAGCCATGAAAATGGAAAGTCAGGTCCCCGCGCCGATCGACGGGACAATCACCGCCATTCTGGTCGTAGAAGGCGACAACGTGAAGACGGATGAAACAGTCATCCAGCTGGAATAGCTCCCTTCACGACAGCCCGGCGCCACCACCTCGCAGCGCTCGTACCTGGGTGCGCACTTCGCTCGTAGGCCTGTCGCTCATGCTGACTGCTTGCACGTCACCCTCTTCCTTGCCTCAGTGGTTCGACGCCCTCGGACGCCTCCCCCTCAACAGCGTCACGGTCCAGGGTCAACGCATGGCGTACCTCGACGTGGGGCAGGGGCCGCCCGTCCTGCTCCTCCATGGATTCGGGGGCTCCATGTGGCAATGGGAGCATCAACAAGCGGCGCTCTCTGCCCATTTCCGCGTGATTACGCCTGACCTGGTCGGCGCAGGGCTGTCAGACAAACCCGATATCGAATACCGGCCGGATCAACTGCTGGCATTTCTCGTGGGCTTCATGGATGCGCTCAACATTCCTCAGGCTACGATGGTGGGCAACTCCATGGGCGCAGGCCTTGCCATCGGGCTCGCCCTCGACCACCCAGCACGAGTCTCACAGCTCGTTCTCATCGACGGGCTCCCGGCTCATGTCATGGAGCACCTGGCCAGCCCCTCGCTTCGTCGCGCCTTAACGACCAGCGCTCCATCCTGGCTGGTCTCGTTCGGCAATTGGCTCGTTGGAGGCCTGATGCTCGAATCCACGCTGCGTGAATTCGTCTACGATCCAGCCCTGTTGACTCAAGCCGTACTGGACCGCTCCAACCACAACCGCCAGCAGCCAGGACTCTTCCGAGCGTTGCTGACCATCGGCACCAACCTCCCGTTGTGGGAAGAACACTTTGCGCCACGCATCACATCAATCACCCACCGCACCCTGATTCTGTGGGGTGAGGAAGACCGCGTGTTCCCCCCCACAGCCGGCGAACAGCTCCACCAAGCCATCGCCGGCTCGACCTTCGTCCGCATCCCCAAGGCGGGGCACATCCCGCAGTGGGAACGACCGGAGGCCGTAAACAAGGCACTCCTGGACTTTATGAAACCCTAGCTACACCAGCACAGCCCACAGGACCACACGACAATGCATATGGTTGTCTTACCAAGGAGAACATGATGAGGTCAGTATGTCGAACAATCATCGGCGCCACAATCTGCCTGACGATCGGGCTTAGCGGATGCGGGAGTACCGGAAGCGGGACCAGTTTTCTCTATAAGAACCTCACCGTCGCAGACGGCAGCGCTATGGCGGGTGAAGGCCATACCGTCCTTTTCAAGGGAAGCCCCCTAGCCCTCTCGGGAACCGGCATTACAGTCGGCGATCCTCTCCGAGAGGTCACAATGACACAGACGGATCTCTCGCAAGTCAACATCACCGATACCAAGGGCAAGGGCAAGGTCCGGATCATCAGCATCGTGCCGTCGCTGGACACGAAAGTCTGCGAGCAACAAACCCATTTTCTGAGCGAGAAGAATAAAGGGCTGGACAAGCTCATCGAGCTGATCACCGTCAGCATCGATACGCCATTCGCCCAAAAGCGATTCGCGGAAGAGGCCCATATCACCAACGTCACGTTCCTCTCCGACTATCGAGGCGCAGAATTCGGAAAGACCTACGGGCTCTTCCTCAAGGCCCCCCACATCCTGGCGCGTACCGTCATGGTCATCGACGCCCACAACCAGGTGCGGTACCTGCAAATCACGCCCGAGCTGGCACAGCTTCCGGATATGAATGAAGCGTTTGCCGTAGCCAAGTCCTTGATCACGGCCAGCTAGGCTGAGAAAATGGCACGGTCGGAGTTCAGGCCATGGTCAAGATGTTTGAGGTTCGGCGTTCGAGGTGTTGGGACTTCGAACCTGGAACCTCGAACTGTTCTGTCTGAACCTAAACCTCATCCTCACCCGTTGCAGACAGGACCCTGATGGCACAATACGACATGCTGGTGATTGGAACCGGCCCGGCGGGCCAGAAAGCGGCGGTCCAAGCCGCCAAGCTGGGCAAGAAAGTCGGCATCATCGAGCGCAAAGCCGTCGTCGGCGGCGTCTGCACCAACACCGGCACCATCCCCAGTAAATCCCTCCGCGAAGCGGTCCTCTATCTCTCGGGATTTCGCCAACGCCATCTCTATGGAGCTGGCTATCGAGTCAAGAAAACCATCACGATCGACGATCTCGCCTTTCGCGCCAACCACGTCATCAAGAACGAAATCGAGACCGTGCGGAAACAGATGGCCCGCAACCATATCGATCTCATCTACGGAGAGGCCCGATTCCTCGATCCCCACCGGCTCCTCATCCAGCAGGCTGGCACGTCGACGGAACATCGAGCGCATATCATCGTCATCGCGGTCGGAACAGAACCGGCCAGGCCGCACGACATCCCCTTCGATGATCGCACGATCATCGATGCCGACGGTCTCCTCACGCTCACAGACCTTCCAACATCGATGGTCATTGTCGGAGGCGGCGTGATCGGCACGGAGTATGCCTCGATCTTAGCCGCGATCGGTGTGCCGGTCATCCTGATCGACAAGCGTCCGCGCTTGCTCGAATTTGTCGACGCGCAGATCATCGAGGCTCTGCAGCAGCAGATGACCGACATGGGCATCACGCTCTATCACGAAGAAGAAGTGGTCACGATCCAGAAAGAGGCCGACGGACAGGTCATCGTCACGTTGAAGAACCGGCCGCCAATTGCCACTTCAATGCTCATGTACGCCATCGGCCGCAGTGGCGCCACGAAGCCCTTAAACCTGGAATCGGTCGCCATTAAACCGGATGCGCGAGGCCGCCTGACTGTGAACGACCATTTCCAAACCTCTGTCCCCCATATCTACGCCGTCGGCGACGTCATCGGGTTTCCTGCCCTGGCTTCCACCTCCATGCAGCAAGGGCGTCTTGCCGCTTGCCATGCCTTCGGGCACCATGACCGCACCGACACAGACCTCCTCCCCTACGGCATCTATGCCATTCCTGAAATCTCCATGGTGGGAAGGAATGAGGAAGAACTGGCCAAGGCAGGGGTTCCCTATGCCGTCGGCATCGCACATTATCGGGAAATCGCCAGGGGGCAACTCCTCGGCGACAACACCGGCATGCTGAAGCTGCTGTTTGATCCCCACACCCATGCGCTGCTAGGCGTCCATGCCATCGGAGAAGGAGCCACGGAGCTCATTCACATCGGCCAGGCCGTCATGGCCTACCAAGGACGAATTAACTACTTCATCGACACGGTCTTCAACTACCCGACCCTGGCAGAATGTTATAAAGTCGCCGCGCTGGACGGCATCAATCGATTGCCGAGGCCCTGGCCGCAGCCGACGACAGCCGTGAAAGGTGAACCGTGAGACAACAGCATCTGTCGATCTGATGAATTTGATGAATGTCTGGCATTCATCAAATCAACACATTCCGAAACCTTCCTTCATAGGATGCGTTTAACGAGAGAGGAGTGAATCCATGTCGTTTTCAGATCATCTGCGTATGCTGGCTCAACCGATCTGGGATGCACAGCTCACCCATCCGTTCGTCGTGGCGTTGGGCAAGGGAACATTGCCGGAACGAAAATTCAAGTACTACATCCTGCAAGACGCCAGGTTTCTCGGCGACCTGGCCCGCGTATTTTCTGCCGGAGCGATGAGAGCGCCTGATTCAGAGACGGCGCTGCGCCTCACAAAGCTCGCAGAAGACACCATCGTCGTCGAACGCAGCCTCCACGAAGGATATGGGTCGCGTTGGGAGATGAGCGCCAAACAGATGTCCTCCGTGCCCATGGCACCGACCAACTATGCCTACACCAGGCATATGCTGACCGTCGCGCATACAGGCTCGGTAGCGGAGATCACCGTCGTCGCCCTCCCCTGCGCCTGGATCTACTGCGTCGTCGGACAGCATTTATTGAAGAACGGACCTCCATCTAAAAATCATCCCTATCGCGACTGGCTCATGCTCTACGCCTCGCCAGAATTTGCAGAAGTGCAGACGTGGATGCGCAAGAAAGTCGACCAGTGGGCCAAAACCGCGGGAAAGGAAGAAAAGCGGCGCATGGAAGAAGCGTTCGTCATCAGCTCGCGGTATGAGTGGATGTTCTGGGAGATGGCGTGGAACGAGGAGAAGTGGCCGGTGTGAGAGAGGGCGGGCCAGAACTGGGCGGCTCTCTCCGCTTGGAGCCACAGAGCGCCGTTGGCCGCTCGATGCTTCGCCTCCGCTTGGCGCCGAAAACTAGCCACACCGTCGCGCCGGTGTGGCGTCGAACATTCGTCGCCACTGCCTACGGCAGACGCTGCAGCTCAGCATGAACGGTCACCCAACGGCGCTCTGATTACGCTCCAAGAGCCGCCAAGCCCCGGCCCTAAAATTGGTCACCGGCCGAGAGGGAGAGGGGATGAAAATAAGAGGAAGCGGGAGGCTTGAACCTCCGTGCAAATCGCCGGACAGACGCTGGTACCCCGCTGATTGTGAAACACATCAGGAACAACAGAAGGGGCGGGGAAAAGAGAAGCGTGAAAAATTGTGTCGTCTACGCTCATACGCCCACTATAAATAGAACCAAGTTCTAGCCCCATCCTGTTTCGCCATGTCGATAATGAACGAGATTCTAGTATCAGCAAAAAGTACCCGAAGCCAGATTCTGACCAAACTAACCGCAGCGTGCGATTGGGCAGGAATCTCTAGAGGGCGAGCATTAGAGTACGGAGCTCTGTTCGCAGAACACTTCACAATCGAAGAGAAAACTCGCGAACATTTCTTTGCTTATAACGAACTCTCAGATGTGTCGGAGGCATACGAACTATGGCTCAACGAAGTGGACTTGTTTCCAGGGTTGAAAGAAATGATTCGTGAGGTATTTTCAAGCGGCCCCCTGCTTCGCGAAGACGAGCGTCCGGGGAACTCAGGTAGTCGGCCAAGGAACGATGCCTTCCCAATCATTCTAGCTGGGAAGTTGAACAAAGCAGGAATCGCAGTTGCGTCCATTGAAGGCATCCGACGGAATAAAAGCGCTCGGGCTCGTGACCCAAACGAAGGTATCATCATAAAGTCAGATATTGCGATTGAGCACTGTGATCTGCTCATCCCAATAGAGTGCAAACGACCTCAATCGATTGAAGCCATGTATGCACGAGCCGCCGAAGCCCGAAGGCAGTTATCTGGCATTAATGGCATTATTGCAATTGACTGCTCAGCTGCTATCAGACCAGCCGGGCAAGTATTGGAAGCTCAAACTGATAAGAAAGCGGCAGATTTCATAGATAGCCTGCTAGCTTCTAAAGTGGTTCCAGTCGTGAGACGACAGTTTCGACAACAAGTTATTGGCGCAATTCTCTATATTAGGACCCCTGTGCACACTGTCCATAAGATAAGTTCAATCCTTGATTCATCAGGAAATCCGGTCACAACTTATAACCTAGTAACTGCAACGACTATCTTCTTTGTTGCCAATCCAAACTCACCACAGGCAAAAGTATTCCGCTCGATGAAGGACGCCTACATGGCAACTCTATCGGCAATGGGTCAGCCCCACAACGTGGAGGGCTGACGCTGTGACGTTTCGAGAGTTTTATTGAAATCTGGATGGACTAGCCGCACTTATGGCACTTCTGAGGTGTGCCTATTGGTTGAGAGCTGGTTGCGGGTGGTGCGAGGAGAACGAATTTGTGTCTAGCCGAGACCAAAGATCCAGGAGGAGCGGGCGAGAAACTATTCAGAGATCAGGGGAACGGCGTCGGCGTGGAGGACTGTCTCGCCTGCATCGGATTGGCGGAGGCCTTCTTCAACTTTCGCTAGGAAACACAGCCGTTCGATGGCATCTTCAAGCGTGGCTGTATCGGGAAGCATCTCGACAGCCTGAAGAATTTTCTGCTTGACCGTTTGAGTCGCCATGACAATCACCTCATGTAATCATCACTCTAAGGCACTTTCCCTGAAGCGTCAACTTTCAGCCAGCCGACTTCCACAGAGGGAACCCGCTAGACAGGCCCTGCCTGCTGAGTATAATGTGCGCTAGCGTTGACGTGATTCCCGATCTCACAGGATGACTTTCCCGGCATGAATCGCCTCCTCCTCACGATCCTCCTGACCATCTCCACCTGCTGGACGGTTCCTGCTCACGCAGCCTCGCCGTACGAGGACAGCCTGAGGCTGCTGGCGGAGGGAGTGATCGCCGATGTCGCAACGGCGAAAAGGAGCCGTCTGGCGGTGATGGACTTTACCGATGCCAAAGGCATCGTCACACCGGTCGGACAGTTTATCGCGGAAGAACTGGGCACGCAGATCATGGTCACCGGCGAGTTCAAAGTCGTCGACCGCGCCCTCGTGAGTTCGACGTTGAAAAAATTCCATGTCACGAAGCTCGAACCGGCTCAGGCGAAAGCCGTGACGCGTGCGGCCAAAGCGGTACGAGCCGATGTGTTTCTTGCTGGATCGTATCTCGAATCGGCTGGAGAAGTCCGGGTCACCGTCAAGCTGCTCAACCCCAGCACCGTTCAATCACTGGGCGCCACGCGCGGCACCCTTCCCAAAGCCGGCCCGCTTGGGGACCTGATCAAGGACGTGAACAAGCCACCTGTCGTCATCATCGATCCATCCGCCAAGACGCCGCCACCATCTGGTCTCGGCTTCCATCGTAATGAGCAGTATCAGCTGGTCGTGACCGCGCTGCACCAGCGGGACAATCAGATCACGGCCGATCTGACCATCGAAAATACCTCTTCGCGTGACATCAAAGTCCTCTGCCTGTTGCAAAACACCCTGCTGGAAGACAACCATGGCGCGCTATGGAAATTGGAGGCACAAGACAATCGTGAAGGGCTCTGTGCGCGTGGGCTCGAACTCTCACCACGCGAAAAAGACCGGGCCGTGCTGACCTTCTCGGCTCCGGCCGGTGCGCAGGCGAGCCACTTTACCTTGCGTTATCACGAGAGAACGCCACGCACTGATGCCCGGTTCACCATCGAGGGCCTCACAGCCGAACCGGCTGGAGCCTCTCCAGCAGTCACCGATACGACAGCACCACCTTCCACCAATTGAAACGCACATGAACACATCACTCATCAAACAGGTGTTAACGATTGCCGGATCCGATTCTGGCGGTGGTGCCGGCATCCAAGCCGACATCAAAGCCATGTCAGCCAACGGGGTCTATGCCATGTCGGTGATTACGGCGATCACGGCACAAAATACGGAAGAGGTCACCCAGGTCTTCGAATTACCGACCTCGATCGTCGCGGCGCAAATCGATGCGGTGTTCGACGACTTTGACGTCGCGGCGGTCAAGACCGGAATGTTGTCCTCCACGGCCATCGTCGAAGTCGTCGCTAAGCTCCTGAAACCTCAAAATGTCACGAATCTCGTAGTGGACCCGGTCATGATTTCGAAGACCGGCCAGGCGCTGCTGAAGCCCGAGGCCACCGAGGCCATGAAGACGCTGCTTTTCCCTTTGGCATTGCTCGTTACACCGAATATCCACGAGGCCCAGCAACTGTCCGGCATCGAGATCACAACCCTCGCAGACGCTCGCCGCGCTGCCAAAGTCATTCATGCCTTCGGCTGCAAGTATGTGCTGATCAAGGGTGGGCACTTGCTGGCAGAACGAGGCACCGACCTGCTCTATGACGGCCGGTTCTTCAATGTATTTAAAGGGGAGTTCATCGACACCCCCCACACACATGGCACAGGCTGCACGCTCGCCTCCGCGATCGCGGCCCATCTTGCACGGGACAAATCCATGAACGACGCCGTTCAGACAGCCAAGGCCTATCTCACCGAGGCCATTCGCCACAGCCTCGCCATCGGCCACGGAACGGGACCCACGAATCACTTCTATTTCCTCCAGTCCTAGCAGAATGCTGAAAAAGTCCGCCAGCGTCGTTCTCGGCTCATCAAAATCCTCAACGTACCCCAAGGGTACGCCTCCGGTTTTGATTCGCCTGCGGCCTTGCTGGACAAACTTTTTGAGCATCCTGCGGGAATGTTATCCATTGGGCTCACGGATGCAGATGATCACAGCTCTCGGACACCAACATAGTTTTCAGCCTCCTGCCAGGAGAAATTTATGGGTCATTTGACCGCCCGCCCACTCACGTTTCTGATCACTGGGTTCGGCTGGCTGCTGCTGTCTTCGCTGGCAGGATTGGCCGTCCTCGTTGGCTTGATCCATGGCACACCGCTGCCCACTTGGTTCAAACTGGTCCATGTGCATGCCACCCTCATCGGCGGCATCCTGCAACTGATGGTCGGCGGGCTGCTTGCCTCCCTCTCGCATAATTCCCATAGTGATCGCACTCCCTCAGATTCCCATCTCGGTCTATTCGCAGCCCTAAACGCCGCCACGGTCGGTTTGCTCGTAGGATTCGGACTCGGAAACATGCAGATCGTCGGCCTGGCCGGGATTGTCGTACTTGGAGCAGTCGCCTCCATCGCCTCGGTCGCCTGGCAATACCACCGGCAAGGCTCGACCGACCAGGCCAATCCCTCCTGGCTCTATCGATTCTCACTCATCGCGTTGCTCGGAGGGTTGGCCATCGGCATCGCCATGACCTTTCGAATCATGCCGGAATACTATGCCCATGCGCGCCTGCTGCACCTGCACATCATTCTGATGGGTTTCGTCACGCTGGGGCTGATCGGCGCCACGCACCGGCTCCTGCCCACGATCTTACATGCCGAACTCTACAGCCCGCGGCTCGCCCGGCTCGTCATGCGACTGCTTCCCGCCGGCTTCGCCCTCTTGATCGGCGGGTTTATCACCTCGTCCCTCCGCTTCGAACTCGTAGTCGGGGGACTGCTCGCCCTCACCATTGGCCTCTATGCCTATAACCTCTTACGCACCTGGATCGGCTCAGGCCAGCCTGGAAACGCCGCCTCCGATCACCTCCTGGTCGCGACATTCTTCCTGGTCCTCACGATGACCCTAGGCGTCCTCGTCGGGGGCAACTTCCTCCCGCAACTACCCGTATTGCCGTTTGGATCATTGCACCTCGCAGCCTATGCCCATATGGCTTTCATCGGGTTTATGTTGCAGACCATCTATGGAGGCTTGTCCTATGCCATTCCTGTCATGTTGGCGACTAGCCGTGTCGCCAGCCGAAAAAAACAGGAGCCCTATCGAGAGCAACTGGCAGCCATCATGGACCGATGGCGAGCCGTTCAGCTGGCCGGGTTGAGCATGGGATCGATGGGCTTTGGCGTACTCGCAGCGATGACCTGGAACTTCCCGCTCAATTCACTCCCCATGCAAATCGCCACCTGGGTTACCGTCGGCCTGCTCCTGAGCAGCCTGGCCCTCTTTACCGCCAAACTCGCCTGGGCCTTCGGGGCTCCTCCCAAAGGTTAACCGGCTTGCTTCCCCTTTAATAGAACACGGCCCTATGGAAGAAGCCCTCACATTCCGTGATCGTCATGGTCACCATGTTGCCGCAATCCTAAGCAGGCCAAACGAAGCAACGTCGCGTCTCGCGGTGCTCTGCCACGGGTTTCTCTCCGGCAAGAACAGCACGACCAACAAAACCTTGACCAGCCTCCTCAATGAACAGGGCCTGGCCACCCTTCGGTTCGACTTTTTCGGTCAAGGAGAGAGCGACGGACCGTTCGAAGCGATCACGACCACGCTGGCAATCGCACAAACGGAAGCCGCCCTGGACCTGGTGGCCGCCAAGGGATACGACCGAATCGGACTCGTCGGCTCAAGCTTCGGAGGGCTCGTGGCCATTCTGACGACGGCCCGACGGCAGGACGTCACCTGCTTGGCCCTGAAATGTCCAGTGGTGGACTTTGCGGAAGAGCTGCGCGTAACATTCGGGCCTGAAGAATTGGCTCGCTGGCAAGCCACAGACACGATTCCGAACATCATGGGCGGGCTCGACCGAGTCCGTTTACAGTATGGTTTTTACGAAGACTGCCTCGAACAGATTGCGTATCGGCCGGCTGAACGAATCACCGTGCCCACATTGATCGTTCAGGGTGAGCAGGACGAATGTGTGCCGCTCCATCAAAGCCGGCGATTGCACGAGGCGCTGGGAGGTCTGAAGCGGCTGGATCTCCTGCCTGGCGCCGATCACCAGTTCACACGCGGGGAAGATTTTCTCCAGATGACGACTTCGATCAGCGAATGGCTCGTCAGGCATCTCATGACTGAGGACAAGATCGTTTAGGCTGACTAGAGTCGTGCGCAACAAATCGCACGACTCCATAGCAAAGGAGCCTCCCGCAGGATGCTCAAAAAGTCCGTCCAGCAAGGCCGCAGGCGAATCAAAACCGGAGGCGTACCCTTGGGGTACGTTGAGGATTTCGATGAGCCGAGAACGACGCTGGCGGACTTTTTCAGCATCCTACTAAACCGAGCATGATTACCGAAGGTGCCCAACAAGTATTAACTGTGCTGTATCCCCTCTACAAAGAGGAGGTCTACCGGCGACGTGAACAGATGATGCGGCTCACGGCCTTTGGTTCACTGGGCCTGATTGCCTTGCTCTGTGCATTCATCTTCAGTCCACAGAAGGATCGGCTCACGGGCTTCGATGCGCTGGTCCTCGGCATGGCCAGTCTCATCTGGTGCGGGCTGTTCTGCGCATTGATCTCTCAACAACAGTCCCGACATCGGCTGGCCAAACAAATCCTGATTCAGCTCGAGCAGGCGTTGGGGTTTTACGAAGACGGCCTTTTTGTCGAGAACCATTCTCTCTATCCGGAAGGGTGGAAGACCGCCTGGCTGGGCGATCGGACTGCGACCCTCTACTTTGTGTCGCTCTGGTCATTGACGGGCCTGTTCCTGCTCTCGCTCCTCTTCTCTTCATAACGCTCGCTCACAGCTCTCACAACATTCAGACCTCCAACTCTGCGCCCTTTCTTGCCGACCCTAGGAAGTTTCTTCCGGCTTTTCCTTCCTCTCTCTACAGATATACGTGGACACCGCCATCGCACACCGAGAGTTTCCTCGCCAATCAAACGATTTTCACGAAACATGCGGATGAATTCCCCTGCATGTACGGGGCATACGCTTTGCGTAGCTATCACCATCTGTTCCACCACCGTTCTCACGATAAAGGAAGGTACCGTGACACCGGTCCTCACATCGCACCCTGCCACATGTATCTTTCTTACCATCACCCTGTTCGCGGGCCTCACGCCCTCGATGGTTATCGCTGCTGAACAAGGGAGGGAAGGCCCGCATAGCCTGATTCACCGGCCACAGGCAGCGCGCCCTGCTCTGCGCGCGCCAAGCCGAGAGACCGGGGTCAGACCTCTCAACGATCAACCTCCTCGCCTCACACCCAGGGCCGAACTGCCGACAGCCTCAGCGCCGCCAACAAGCGCGCCAGTGAAGCATCATCGAAAACTCGCCACGCGCCCAACCATTGTATCGACCGCTATTGCAGCCCGAGAAACATCGCTCGCCGCAGCCGTGCAAGTGACACGGACAACATCCGATTCCAGCAAGGCGACTGCGCCTCCGGCAACGGCGCCAATAATACAATCGACCGCAAGCTCCGTCGCAGGCCCCTCTTCGACTGCTCCTGCGACGGCAGCTCCGAGATCTTCCACGCCATCTCCCTTAGCCAATGCGGCAACTGCCGGTTCTGTGGCCTCGACTGGAGGCGGTTCAACTTCTTCATCCAGCGGTTCAAGATCGGCAGTGAACCTGCTCAGGACCTCCGCCATTGCGAGCTTACTCCAAGCTCCCACGCCTGTGGTCGTCGCACCTCCGGCATCCCCGCCCTCTCAAATTCCTCCATCGACGTCTCCTCCAGGTCCATCGACTGGAAACGTGACACTCTCATGGACGGCAAATATGGAACCAGACTTGGCAGGCTATAAAGTCTACGTCGGCACAGCGTCAGGCCGATACGATTTCCCTGGATCTCCTTTCATGACAGGACTCGTCACGAGGTATACGGTCTCCAACCTTCCAAAGCCCCAAACCTACTTCTTCGCCTTATCCGCCTACGACAATGCCGGGAACGAGAGTGCGCTCTCGGCGGAAATCAGCAAGAGCCTCTATTAGCGACCGCTGAAAATCTCCGCCAACTGCGTTCTCGGCTCCCTAAAATCCTCAACGTACCGCAAGGGTACGCTTCCGGTTTTAGTTCGCCTGCGGCCTTGCTGGTCAGCGATTTTGAGCGATCGCAATATTCCAGCTCATAGAATATTCGGCAAGCTACTACGATCTCTTCGGGTGACCGTTTTGAGCAGCCTATTTTCAGTGGAGATGCGAAGGAGCGTATTCTCTGCAGGATGCTCAAATAGACGATCCAACTAGGCCGCAAGGAGTCCGGCGACTGAGGCGTACCCTTGGGGTACGTCGCAAGGAGACGGACGACTGAGAACGACGTTGGGCGTCTATTTCAGCATCCTGCTAGGAGTGGGCGCAGCGGAAGCCCGTATAACTATTGCGCGTCTCAGGCAGCAGTTTGAAACGCCCATAGGTGAGAAGATATTTCGGTGCGTCGGACCAGGATCCACCGCGGAGCACTTTAAATTGACCTGACTCAGGTCCTTGCGGATTGTGTTCCGGCGAGTGCTCGTAGTAGTTCACACCATACCAATCCTCTACCCATTCCCCGGCGTTCCCGGCCAGTTGCAAGAGCCCGTATGGACTCTTGCCCTGCCCATAGGACTGCACAGGCATCAAGACCTGGCTATAACTGAACCGCGCACCCAATGCGTAATTCGCCCGTTCCTTGTTCGGCACCTGATTGCCCCAGGGATACCATCGTCCATCCGTTCCTCGGGCCGACTTTTCCCATTCCGCTTCGGTCGGAAGCCGCTTCCCCCTCCACCGGCAATAGGTATCCGCATCAGACCAGTCCACGCCGATCACCGGCCGATCGCCATGCTGGGATGGCTCGACCATATTCCATTGCCACGGGGCTGGGCGATTCGTCGCAGCGAGAAAAACTGCGTACTGCGCCGTCGTCACTTCGTGAACGTCGATAACGAACCTGGATAGCCACACGTGATGCGCGGGACGCTCATCTTCAAGCGCCTGCATTCCATCGACACCCATCGTAAACGGCCCTTCGGGAACCTCGACCATTGGAGTTTCAACAAGAGGCGGCAGCTCCAGGGCCTTCGATCTTCTCAGCCGATCAAGCTGAGCAATCGTATGAGAATCGAACACGAAAAAGAAAAGGATGGTCAAAACGGTCATCCAACAAGGCCGGAGCCGAAGGCCACACCGCAGGCGTACCCTCAGGGGTACGTTGAGGATGTGACCAAGGCGAGAACGCCGTTGGGGACCGTTTTCACCATCCTGAGGACTAATGGATAAGCCCTCCTACGACCCAATGCCGATCATCCGGCACATCGATGATCAACCGCGTCAAATTCATTTGTGCCAATTGTGCACTGATTTCATCTTCGGTGAACGATGCCAGCAGCGAGTGATAGAAATCTCTCCTCAGAATGTCCGGAGCCTCAGAGGCATACCGATCGACGATCGCCTGCGCCTCTTCCGGCGATTCCGGTCGCAAGAGGTCCATCACGAGTACTGGCGAGCCTGGCTTCACAGCCAACCGTATTTTGTGCCAGAACTGCAGCGGGTTCGGCACATGGTGTAACAGGCTATTGGACATGGCGGCATCGGCCATATTGGCCCCGGCAAGGTCCTGAAATCGTTCGCAGCGGAAGGTGATACGATCGGAGAGGCCCGCTTGCCGTACCATGTCCTCGGCCAACCGGATCATCGGAGAGGACGCGTCGACCGCAGTAATCCGACAGCCCGGCACCGCGCGAGCCAAACGAATGGGAATATCGCCAGGACCACAACCCAGGTCAAGCACATGGCCCGCGGAGAATTCCGGAAAGTATTCACGGAATAGATCGACGAAGCTCTGGTTTTCCTGCGAAAAGTCCGCCGCCGCATAGGCCTGAACCTGCGCGTCGTCCTCCATCAATTCCGGTTCGAGAGTTCGATTCATCGCTCCCCCCTTGTCGCAACAAGCTTATGGCTGTTCACGCATCTTCACAACCACTCAGCGATAGACCCTACTCACTTACTTGACCATGCCCCAACCGCTTGCTATAAATACTCTCGCAGGATGTTCCTGCACATTCGTGCCAACACCGAAAGGGGAATCTCGTGAATAAATCTGAACTCATTGAAGCCATCGCCAAACATGCCAAACTGTCAAAAGCCTCAGCAGGCAGAGCGCTGGAAGGGGCCTTGTCTGCGATCAAAGGCAGCCTCAAGAAAAAGCACAGCGTATCCCTGGTCGGATTTGGCACCTTCAAAGTCAGCAACCGCGCCGCTCGCATCGGACGTAATCCTCGAACCGGCAAAGCGATCAAAATCAAGGCAGCCAAAGTTCCGAAATTCAGACCCGGCAAGGCGCTCAAAGATTCCGTCAACTAGCCATTTCCAGGACTCACCGAGCATTCAGCCCTCAGCGGTACTCGCTGAGGGCTGGGAACTATGCGGTCTTCTCAATCTTGACCCGATCCCCCGATCTCACCAGCCCCTCACGCAATACCTTGGCATAGACCCGGCTCCAGCCTGGATGCTTTTTCTGCGAGATGCGTTGATAGTCTCCCTCGCGGAACCATGGCGCATTGTGACTACAGGGGACCGTGTAGCTCTTCACTTCAAGCTGAACCTCAGGCCCAACGGATAACTGCACGCCAGGCCGAATGAGCCCCCATTCCAATCCCGCGAGCGTCAGGTTCTCCCCCGACGACCCCGCGTGAATCGGATGACCTTCGCGCTGAAGCCGTTCGAGTAATTCAAGCGAGTAGAGACAGACGGCTCGATCCGGCCCACCATGTACTTGCAGATTTCGTTGCCGGTCGCCCTCTACACCCCGCTCTGTCACCTTCGCTTCATCAATCGGCTTCTTCGGCACACCGCCGTCAGAGACGCTGATCTGATGCAGATGAGGATAGGACGGTCGTCCGGATACGGTCATCGACTGGCTCCTTCGCAGGATTCCCCCATCAACAATTCCAATGCCACCCAGCCCTCTTGCTCACGCCGTTGAGACAACAGGGCACCCACCTTGGAGAAGGCGTCGAGAATCTCCTGCTCTTGATCGAGCAGAATGCCGGACAGCAACAACCGCGCTCCTTGGCCCACGTATCGCGCCAGTTCATCGCATAGCAGCAAGAGCGTCTGCCGGTCGAGGTTCGCCAGCACGAGATGGGGCCGAGATGATCCGGCGACATCGCTCAGCGTCCCACAAACCAATTGCAATTCGCGTCCAAATCCATTCTCTGTTGCATAGTCCCGTGCGCAGTCCACCGCAACAGCATCGCATTCCACGCCAAGGGCCGAGGCCGCCCCCAGCCGCAGCGCGACCATCGCCAAAATCCCGCTGCCTGACCCCACATCCAGCACGAACTCGCCACCGTGTACGAGATCTTCCAGCCATTCGAGCAACATTCGCGTCGTCGCATGGTGTCCGGTCCCGAAGGCCTGCTTGGGGTCGAGGACAATCTCAATATCTTGTGGCTGCAGCACCGCCGGCTCCCAGCTCGGCCGGATGACAATCCGACGGCCGATCCTGATCGGCTTGACCGACTGAGCCCATTGCCGGTTCCAATCCTGATCCGGTATCGATTGCACCAGCATCTCGGCATCGGCCCCACCAAACTGTTGCAAGACCGCTCTCAACGCTGCCACATGATCGGCACTCCATCGGTCGCTCGGCCAATAGAGATGCATCGCAGGACCATCCTGCCAGGCCCCCTGTACGAAGGGATCCGACAGCGCGCCCAGGAACTCTCCCGCGTCGATGTCGGCGTGAATCGTGACGTCTATCCAATCCTGTGCCATTGAATCCTATCCTGTTATTGACGGAGGCAAGCCCATCCAGTAAGGTCGAAGCGACCATGCAACAGAATCAGCACCGCACAGAAGCGCCAGTTCGAGAGCAGACGTTGCAGCGGCTGCTACGACGAACCGATCGGTTGCTCCAGACCGGCCTTCGAACCAGTGCTACCTTTACCCGCTGGCGGGTCGTCTTGTTCGTCACGGCGCTGCTCTGCACAATTACGCTCTACCGACTCGAGTGGTACCAGGCCGGCAATGGCTCACTCGCCGGGTTCCTCATCCTGTTTCTGATCGTCGCGAGCTATCATACCAGGCTGGAACAGCGGATTCATCGGCTCAGGGAATGGCAACAGATCAAGCGGACGCATGTGGCTCGCCTCCGCCTCGATTGGAACCAACTCCCTGCACAGACCTTCGCCGGGCCGGCCCATCATCTCTATGCGAACGATCTCGATCTCGTCGGCCCCCATTCGTTGTTTCAACTGCTCAACACCACCGTCTCCTCGCACGGCCGCGAGCGATTGGCGGCCTGGCTTCTTACGCAGCCACCGACCCAGGACGCATGGGTAGAACGCCAAGCCTTGGTCCGCGAGCTCACGACACGGCCATTGTTTCGAGACCGATTGGCGCTTGAAGCCCGCTTGCTCGGTGAACAGGAGATCGACGGTCATCGCCTGGCTGCCGTACTGCAACATCGCCTGGAGATTCCTCGACTGCACCTCATCCTGCCGATCCAGGCTATCCTCGCCGCGACCACGGCAGGGCTCGGACTCGCCGCGCTGCTGAATCTGCTGCCAGGGTACTGGATGTGGTCCTTCGGCCTTTACGCCCTCTTCTATTTTTTCACGGACCAGGGAGAGGAATTGCTCGAACAGGCGGTCGGCCTCCACCATGAAGTCGAGAAGCTCGGAACGGTGTTCGGGCACATCGACCGCCATGCGAGACGCTCTCGCTCCGTCCTCTCGCGCACCTGGGCCCCGCTCGCGAACAGCTCCACATCGCCCCTTCGTCTGATCCGGCAGGCCGCACAGGTCCTCCATGCCATCAGCATCAAAGCCCATCCGGTCGTCCATCTTGCCGTAAACGCCCTCTGCCCCTGGGACCTCTGGTTCGCCAGGAGGTTGGGCCAGATCCAGGATCAGATCCGCGATCATCTCCCTCTGTGGCTGGATCGACTGGCGGAAATTGAAGCGGCTGCGGCATTGGCGACGTTCGCCCACCTGCACCCCAGCTATATCTGGCCGTCCTCGCGTCAAACCGACAACGAACAGAACGGGGCAGCCCCTCGCTGCTCCGCTCGCGATCTCGGTCATCCACTGATCCCCCATGCAGCGCGCGTGGCCAACGACTTCTCCCTTCAAGGCCTCGGACAGGTGCTGCTCGTGACCGGTTCCAACATGTCCGGGAAAAGCACCTTCCTCCGGACTGTGGGAATCAATATCTGTCTCGCACAAGCCGGCGCACCGGTCTGCGCCAGTCATTTCGAATGGACCTGGGTACGAGTGGTCTGCTGTATTCGGGTGGACGACTCGCTCGACGAGGGGCTGTCATTTTTCTATGCGGAAGTGAAACGGCTCAAGACATTGCTCGACGCGACAATGGATCGATCCCATGCCCCGGTGCTCTTCTTGATCGACGAAATTTTCAAGGGCACCAACAATCGCGAGCGATTGATCGGGAGCCGTTCTTTTATCACCGCACTCTCGCAAAGCCATGGATTCGGCATGGTGACGACCCATGATCTTGAATTGACCGATCTCGACAAGACCGTGCCAGGATTGCGCAATGCGCACTTTCAGGAAACGGTGGCAGCCGGCGCACTCCAATTCGACTACCAGCTCCGTTCAGGTCCCTGCCCCACCACCAACGCCTTGCGCATCATGGAACTGGAAGGTCTGCCGGTTCCTCGCCAGATGCATTCTCCTAAGTCATAGTTTTCTTTGACCTTTGCCATCAGTTGCTCCATATTTACCTGAACATTCACGCGCAATCGCCCCGCCCATCGCATGGCCCAAGAACAGAAACATCCCCTCCGCGGCCTCCTCATCGCGCAATTCTGTGGCGCGTTCAACGACAACGCCTGGAAGCTGATGGTCGCCCTGCTGGCGATCCGACAAGCCACGGCACAGATGGCTCCCGGCCCTGAGCTGGAAACCGCAGCCCAGACCCAAACCGCGATCACCTTCATCATCTTCACCTTGCCGCTGGTGTTGTTGTCATTGGTCGGCGGCACCTTGGCCGATCGCCTGAGTAAACGCACGGTCATCATCGCGATCAAAGTCGTCGAAGTCTTCCTCATGGGCGCCGGCACCATCGCGCTCTGGGTAAGCCCAGGCGGCGGGATCTTGCCGTTGATCGTCTTGTGTGGAATGGGCGTGCACAGTGCGCTCTTCAGCCCGTCGAAATACGGCATTCTCCCAGAATTGATTCCGCATGAACGGCTCGCGTCCGGCAACGGCCTTTTGGAGATGTGGACCTTTGCCGCCATCCTCACCGGCACCGCTGCCGGAGGGTTTCTCTTGCAGACCGCCGGCGACCAACTCTGGCTCGCCCCACTCGCCTTGGCCGCCCTATCGATCGTCGGCCTGATCGCAGCCTTTGCAGTGCCCCACGTCTCGCCCGCACGCGCAAGCGGCGGCGTGGGCGCGACGATCCGTGGTGCCTGGGCCGCCATCCAGTCAGAACGGCTGCTACGGCTGGCCATCCCGGGAGAAATATTTTTCTGGACGATCGCGAGCCTCTTCGCCCAGAACGTGCTCGTCTATGCCAAGGCCGTCCTCCATCTCTCCGATGCGCTCTCAGGACTTCCGCTCACGGTCTTGTCCGTCGGCATCGGCCTCGGCGCGATGCTGGTCGGGCGACTCTCTCAAAACCGGGTCGAATACGGGCTCATCCCCTTGGGCGCCACCGGTGTGTTCATCGCACTGACCTTGATCGGCGCATTCACACCGGCATTGACCGGAACGTTTCTGCTGATGGGGCTCCTGGGAATTTCCAGCGCCTTCATCTTCGTGCCGCTCAACGCGATTCTCCAATGGAAGTCGCCTCCCGATCGGCGCGGCGCCGTTATTTCCTTCTCCAACACCTGCGTCTTCACCGGAATTTTATTGGGTTCCCTCGCCGGCGGGGCGCTCGCTCATGCGGGTCTTTCCACGAGCGGGATTTTCCTCGTCACCGCCGGCATCACTGTCGGGGGCACGGCCTGGGCCCTCTGGCTCTTGCCCGATGCCTGCTTACGATTGGTGCTCGTCATCGTCACGAACACACTCTATCGGCTCCGCATTGTCGGCCAAGACCATGTTCCGCAATCAGGCGGGGCGCTGCTCGTGCCGAATCACGTCTCCTTCATCGACGGCTTTCTGCTGATCGCCAGTCTCGACCGCCCCGTCCGGTTCATCGTCGACGAACAATATGCGAACCAACGGCTCTTCAAGCCGTTCATGACGCTCCTCGGCGTCATCCCGATCTCCTCTCACGGCGGTTTACGCGTGATCCTGCGCGCGCTTCGTGCAGCAGGCGACGCCATCGACAAGGGCGAGATCGTCTGCCTGTTCCCCGAAGGGCAGATCACCAGAACGGGCACCTTGTTACCATTTCGTCGCGGCTTCGAGCGGATCATGAAAGGGAAAACGGCGCCGATCATTCCCGTCCACCTGGATCGTGTGTGGGGCAGTATCTTCAGCTTCAACCATGGCCGCTTTCTCTCAAAGATTCCCGACCAAATTCCTTACCCCGTGACTGTTTCATTCGGCGCGCCCCTTCCCGCCGACACGCCCGCACATGAACTGCGAACCCAAATCCGTTCGCTCGGCGAAGCCGCATGGCGTCTCAGAAAACACGATCGCCGACCGCTGCACCGCACCTTCATCCATGCCATGCGGCGACATCCGTTTCGATTGGCCATGGCCGACCAGCAACGCCCCCATGTCTCGTCGCTCCAGGCCTTGATCGGGTCCATCGTCCTCGCCAGAGCCCTCACGCTCCATTGGCGCAACCAGCAGAACATCGGCATCCTGCTCCCGCCGACCGTGGTCGGCGCACTCGTGAACGTCGCCGCCCCCCTCTGCGGGAAAACGAGCGTGAACCTGAATTACACGGTCGGGAAAGCCGGTCTCGAAGCAGCCGTACGCCTCGCAGGCCTGCGCACCATCGTCACCAGCCGCGCCTTCGCCGAGAAAGCCAAACTTGACCTGCCGGACGGACCCACGATCATTTGGCTGGAGGATCTGGCGAAGCAAATCGGCACCGGACAGAAACTCGTCGCGAGCCTCCTGGCCCTCTGCGCTCCTGTACGGATCATCGAACTGGCCTGCGGACAGCGCAAGCCCTTGACGATAGATGACCTGGCCACGATCATCTTCAGCAGTGGAAGCACCGGCGATCCCAAAGGCGTAATGTTGTCGCACTTCAGCGTCGATGCCAACGCGCAGGGCGCCAGCCAAGTGCTCCATCTGTATCAAGATGAGCGGGTGCTCGGCATTCTCCCATTCTTCCATTCGTTCGGATATCTCGTCTTCTGGTTCGTCATGTCGAACAATGCGACGATGGTCTTCCATCCCTCGCCGCTGGACGTCGCCGCGATCGGTGAACTCGTGCGCCGATACCGCATCACCTTCCTCGTGACCACGCCGACCTTTCTCCAGCTCTATCAACGCCGCTGCACGCCGGAACAGTTCAGCTCGTTGCGCGTGGTCCTGACCGGCGCGGAAAAACTCCCGGCGCGTGTATCCCAGGCCTTTCAAGACCAGTTCGGCATCACCCCCATCGAGGGATACGGCGTCACTGAATGTTCCCCCGTCGTCGCCGTCAGTTGTCCGGACTTTCGCGCGGCGGGCTACTACCAGCCAGCCTCGAGACGAGGCACCGTCGGCCAGCCCCTTCCAGGAGTCTCCGTACAGATCGTCGATCCGGACAGTTTCGCGCCAATGCCGCCCGGTACACCCGGCATGTTATTGGTGCGAGGGCCCAACGTCATGAACGGATATATCGGCCGTGAAGACCTAACCGCCACGGTCATGCGCGATGGCTGGTACATCACCGGCGACATCGCCATGCAGGACGACGACGGCTTTCTCACCATCACAGACAGGCTGTCCCGCTTCTCCAAGATCGGCGGTGAAATGGTCCCTCATGGCAAAGTCGAAGAAGCACTCCATCTCGCGGCCGGGCTTGAGACCCAGACCTTCGCCGTCACCGGCATTCCCGACGAGAAGAAAGGCGAACAGCTCGCGGTCCTGCACCTCCTCGATGAAGCGCAGATTCCCGGTATCGTGGCCAAGCTCACCGCGAACGGCCTCCCGAACCTCTTTATTCCATCACGCGCGAACTTCGTCAAAGTCGACGCCCTTCCGCTGCTGGGGACCGGCAAGATGGACTTGCGTGGTCTCAAGCGGATTGCGATGGAACGGCTTTCGGGGAAGGGCTGAGCCTTGAGTCCTGAGTACTGAGACAGGAAGAACGAAAGTCGCAGTTGTATGGAACGACCCTCTACGACAAAGTCGCTGATCGACTGCCATGTGCATCTGGCTGCGCTGCCGGACGGCGACAATGGCTGCTTCATTTCGCCCAAGATGTTGAAGAGCCCGCTGTTCAGGTTTTTATTCTGGAAGCACGGACTCTCCGTGAACCGGCCGCGCGAAGCCAATCAGAAATATCTCGACGACCTACTAGTTGAACTGCGCGCCTCCCGCCATGTGCAGAAAGCCGTCCTCCTGGGCATGGACGGTGTCTACGATCACAACGGATTACTCAGTCGCGAGCATACGGACTTTCTCATCAGCAACGACTACGTGCTGAAGACGGCGCAAGCCCACCCACATGAATTACTCGCAGGGGTCTCGATCAATCCCCAGCGGCGCGACGCCATCGATGAAGTCCATCGCTGCGCCGATGCCGGCGCGGTCCTGGTGAAAGTGTTGCCGAATGCGAAACAGTTCGACCCGGCCAATCCGAAGTACAAGCCCTTCTATCGGGCCCTGACGGAACGAAAACTACCCTTCCTCAGTCACGTCGGCTATGAATTCAGTTTGATCGGCAAGGACCAATCAGTCGGCGATCCCGACCGACTCCGGGTGGCGCTCGACGAAGGGGCCACCGTCATCGCCGCCCATGCCTGCAGTTACGGACTGATTCTTTACGAAAAGTTCCTTCCCACGATGCGGGACTTTGTGCAACGGTACCCCAACTTCTATGCGGACATCTCCGCCCTCACGCTGCCCAACCGGCTCAAGATGCTCCTGCATCTGCGAAAATATCCCGAGGTCCATGAACGTTTGCTCTTCGGCACCGACTATCCCCTGTCCGTATTCCACGTCGCCGCCTGGGGCCGCGTGGCCTTCGGGACGCTGCGTAAGATGATGAAGACCAAAAACCGCTTCGACCGCCAAGTCGAGGTCTGCAATGGGCTGAAGCTGGGCTTCCGCTCACTCGGAGACCTGCTACCCCATACAGCCGCGAAAACGACCGGCTAGAGCGACATGTCTATACATCGAGAGGAGATACTTGCCAGTCTGCGCGAAAGGATTCTGGCCTTCGCGACATTACGAGTATCGAGGGATCGTGCCGAGGACCTTGTCCAAGACGTGCTCTCGGTCCTTCATGACAAATATGCGCGCGTCACGGAACTGACCGAACTGGTTCCTCTGGCCTTTCAAATCCTCCGGTTCAAGATGCTGGATGTCCATCGCAAGTCGCTCCGGCGAGGCGAGTATAATGCAGAGTCCATTGACGATATTCCCATTGCCGACTCCCGGGACGACCCTGCCACGCAACTCGATCAAAAGCAGCGCGTCGACCGGCTGCTAGCCGCCATGGTTCAACTCGGCGAACGCTGCCGCGAACTGTTCAAGTGGAAACTGGAAGGCAACAGCTTCCCTGAGATTCAGAAGCTGATGGGCCAGAATTCGATCAACACCATTTACACCTGGGACCTGCGCTGCCGAAAACAGCTACTCACATTGTTGGGCGGGAGCTGGGAATGACGGAGGAAGTGCTCAGTCCTGAGCGAGATATGCTTCACATTTCACGAACGACGGTGAAGAATGTCTGAACACGATCTCGAAAAACTGCTGGGTGGATTCGCAGCGGACACGTTGACGCCTGAAGAGAAACAGCAGCTCTACGGCGCGGCGCTGCAAGACCAGCAACTTTTCAACGCCCTGGCCGACGAACAGGCCTTCAAGGAGTTGCTCGCCGATCCGGCCGTGCGCCGCAGGCTCCTCGCTGCATTGAAGCAGCCGAATGCCTCACGTGCAGGCCGGTCCTTCTCCTGGCTGGATTGGGTCAGACGTCCGACCGGACTGGCATTCGCCGGCGGCCTCACCGCAGCGGCCCTTGCAGTCGTGCTGGGCATCAGGATTTATCAGGATAGTCTGAAACAGGCGGCGCAATCGGTCGTCACTGAAGAGTCACGGCCCGCAGCTCCACCAACGTCGACAGCTCCGGCATCTCAGCCAGCGCAGCCGCAAGCCGTTGAGCCCCAGGTGAACGCCAAAGAGAACAGCGAGACAGCGATTGCCCCGGCAAAGAAAGACACACTTGCCGCCGAGCCGGCCAAGCAAGAACGGGCGGCTCCGCCTTCCCAACAAAAACACAAGGCAGCAGACAGCACCCGCGACAATCTGAGCCAGCGGAACGAACAAGACGAGGTCCGCAGACAAGCTGATACGCCCGTAGCGGCGCTCAGCGACAACGCGGATGGACGCAGCTCCTCTGCCGATCAGACAGTCGCAGCCAGCGTTGCCCCACCACCGGCACCGGCAATCAGCGCACGCGCATTGTTCTATGGCGAAGTCGCCATTCGCCAGGATACAGGCAGGGTCGCTCCGACAAGAGAACGGGCGATGAGCCCCCTGGCCGAGTCGACAGCCCAAGCCAACCGGCTTGAGCGAAAGCTGGATCAGTCCGCCCCGGCAGGGAAAGCCGCGACGAGTGGTTCCCAACTGAAGCCGCTCGGGCTCCGCTACAGCTTTATGGTTCAAGGAGCAGGCGGGCAGGATCGAGAGGTGAGTGCGGCAATGGCATCGAAAAGCCCAGGCCCACTGCGTCTCACCCTGGAGGCCAACCAGGCAGCCTATCTACAAGTCTGGCTGAAAGCCGGACCCTCAACTCCACAACTACTCATACCTCAAAACACATCAGGTCAGATCTCGCTGAAGATCGCAGCAGGACAACGGCTACAGATTTCTGTGCCGGCCGACGTCGAGCCAGGCAGCCTCACGGCCCGCCTCTCCCGAGTCCCGTTTGGACCGATCACAAGACAGGAAGCCGCCATGTTCGACCGGCTCTCTCCCACTCAACTCCAGGAAGTCATCAGCGCGACCGAAGCAGCCGACCCACAGGAACAGGCCATCTACGTCGTCAACCAAGACACTTCACTCACCGCACTGACGACTGTCGAAATTCCGATTGGCCGGTAGGTCCGAAACAGCAGGATCCCAAGACACCACACGATCGCCCTCATAGCCCACCGGAATTACGCAATCCGCAACTGATCCAACGAAGCGCGCGCGGATCCCCCACTGGTGTCCGGAATAATGCTCAATTCGAGCACCGTGACCGCCGGAAGTTCGACGTGGTGGTCTTCGGTCTCAGAGGTGGCGCCTTGCGGACTGAAGTTCCATTGCTGCCGCACGATTTCCCGGAACGACTGCCCGCCATCCGGAGACCAACGCAACACGTACTCTTGCATGCGCTCCGTACTGGGTTCAGCAAAGTTCAACCAGATTCGCTTGAGCCGTTGCGGCTGGGCGAACAGGAGCCGGATCGTCTGCTTGCCTGGCCCTGCCGCCCGCCACCCCGACGTACGCCCGGCGATCAACGCGGACTCAATCGGGTGAGCCGCATCCTCAGAAGTAATTTCCACCTCCGCGAGCGCCTCCACATTCAACCAGTCCTGGTCAGGAGTCGCGGATGGTTGTGGAAGGGGATCGATGATTCGCTTCTGCATGGCTGTACCTCCTGATTTCGAGCTTGAGACATTCACCGCGACCGAGGTAGCGAGTGGGATGAACAGGCTGGCACCTCTCCAGCATAAGAGCCCTCGCCACCCTTATGCCACTCATAACTCTCGCGCCGGCTCAGTCACGCCCTCACGCCCACTCAGGACCACGGCGGCGTGCGATACGCGACCGGTCTGTGTAATGACATGGCCTCTGGAGATTGATTGAGCTTCGTTCGAGTCACTCTTGGAGTCTGGCGACCAGGAGGCCGATGATCGCCGCCGCGCCACCCAGGCAGCAGAGCACAAAGCCCGCTGCGCCGAGCAGGAACCAGGGACGAACAGGTCTGAAGTCAGATGGTGAGAGCTGCGCATGCCACGCGACCGGATCCCTCCACCAACGTGGCGGAAGCGTCACCCGTGGCGCCAGCTGCCGATAGAGTGTCACGTGGTACCACAGGCCCGTCGGAATCCCGATGAGGAGGCCCACAGCCAAGACCCAGAGCCCCAGCTCGATCATGATCTGCGGCGTAACCACAACCGTGGCAAGCGCGATCGCGCACAGCCCCACGAGACTAGCGAGTACCAGCAGAAACTCCAGCATAGAATGGATTGTACCGGAATCTTCTGCAGGCGGAGGCAGTTCGTCTAAAAATCAGAACATCCTCGCAGGATGCTCAAAAAGTTCGTCCAGCGAGGCCGCAGGCGAATCGAAACCGGAGGCGTACCCTCAGGGGTACGTTGAGGATTTCGATGAGCCGAGAACGAAGCTGGCGGACTGTTTCAGCATCCTGCTAGATCGGAGTCATGGTTGGGTACGCCCGACGTAGCGCCCGAGCCGCGTCACAAACGGGAACCGCAACATCATGAACAGGTTCAAACAGACCGGGGGGCCCAGGTGCTCGAGGCCGATCGTCATCCCCGTCTGCCCCAAGGCCGGTTCCGGACAATAGGTTCCGAACAGCCGGTCCCACCAGGGCACATTGAATCCATAGTTGCTGTTGGTTTCGCGCACGTCCACTGAATGGTGGATGCGGTGCATGTCCGGCGTGACGATGAACCAGCGGAGATAGGGCTCGGCTGCGAGGGGGAGCTTCACATTGCTGTGATTGAACAGGGCCGTGCTGTTCAGCACGATCTCGAAGACCACCACCGCCAGGGGAGCGACCCCCAGCGCCACCACCGCTGCGCTCTTGACCATCACCGAGAGCACCATCTCCACCGGATGAAACCGCACCCCGCTGGACACATCCAGATCCAGATCTGAGTGATGCATCATATGAAACCGCCAGAGGATCGGAACCAGATGGAACACCTGATGCTGCCAGTAGATGATGAAATCAAGCGCCACCACGGCCACACCCATTTCGAGCCAGGCCGGTCCGTCAATCCAGTTCAAAAGCCCCCACCCGCGCTCCTGCGCCATCACCGCCATCGCAACCACGCCACCAGCAAACAGCACGCGCGCGATGACCGTATTCATGATGACGATCGTGAGGTTGCCGCCCCACCGGCAGAGCTTCGAAGCCGTCAACACACGGCGCGGCGCCAGCATTTCCCACGTGGCCATGATGACCAGCACGGACAGATACGAACCCACCCGAACCAGATCTGCAGATCCCATAACAATCCTCTCCTCGACTTCAATACCACCCGATAGCACGTAAGAGGCGCGAACGATGGAATGGATTCAGGCTGATCAATGGTTCCAGGAACTCTCTTCCATTCTTGACCTGTTCTACAGGCCGAGGTCGGAGAGTCCCGGATGGTCATCAGGGCGGCGGCCCAGCGGCCAGTGATATTTGCGCTCCTGCTCGCTGATCGGCAAATCGTTGATGCTGGCGATGCGACGGCGCATATATCCCTGGTCGTCGAATTCCCAGTTTTCGTTACCGTAGGACCGGAACCATCTGCCGGCAGCGTCATGCCATTCATAGGCGAACCTGACGGCGATGCGGTTCCCGTTGAAGGCCCAGAGTTCTTTGATCAGACGATAGTCCAACTCCTTCTTCCATTTTCCGGTCAAGAACTGCACGATGGCTTCGCGGCCGGCCAGGAACTCCGCGCGATTGCGCCAGACACTGTCCGGCGTGTATGCCAGCGCAACCCGCTGCGGGTCACGCATGTTCCAGGCATCTTCGGCCATGCGAACTTTTTGAGCAGCCGTGGTCGCGTCGAATGGCGGCAATGGTGGTCTTGGGGCTTCCATATCGCTCCTTAACTCATCGGTACTGTCGTTGGACTGCATGAGGCTCGACCCTGTTCAGACAGCGATATACAACGCGACTAATTGACGCACTGCATAGCTTTGCCGACCCGCGTCAGGGCAGGCCTGAGTATACCGCTAATCTCCATAAAGGAGCCTATCGGCGCTTCCTTGTCCGTGAGAATCGTGGATATCCGCATCCAGGAGGTTGCTTGCTTGATCGAGCAACCGGAAGCTCGTGCCGTGCACAAGGCATCACAAATGGGGATGCTGGTTGCGGCGCAGTTATAGGTCCTCACCACGTAGCGCGTCCAGACTGACGGGGCTCGCAATTGGTTCCAAGTCTCGTATACGGGCTTCCAGGTGACGTTATACGAATAGGTGGTCGGCGAGTCGCATCGGGGGGCGTCGGTCGCGATCTGAGTCACATGCCACGGCTTAACCGGCGGCGTGACCTTGATATCGGCGTACAGAGGTGAGGCGGACACAACGAGAGACATGATCACGACCGCTGAACATACGAGGCTTCTCTGCTTCACGATTTCCTCCTGGCCAAGATTAGAACATGGAGACATTCATCGGCGGCTGAACTTTTTGTCGGTGCAAGGATATTCATGATCAACCATTCCGCGCTTACGCCCCCGCATATTGAGGCCTTGTAAACCAATAAGCCCAGGCAATCAATATGCCTTGAAGGAACAGCCGGAGCCATAGACCAAGCGGCGAGGCCCAGGGATACAGTTCAGAGTGCACGGCCATGTGCACATTCGCAGGAAAAACCGCGATCAACAAGGCGATCAGCCCCCATGCCGCCAACCGCGACCACCGCTCGAACAGCAGAAGTCCTCCCAACCCGATCTCCGCCACACCACTGATGTACACCAGTGCCACAGGCCACGGCAGGTACGGTGGCATGATGCTCACATAGAACGGCATGTGAAGGAAATGGTTCGCTCCGGCCGCGATAAAGAACAGGCCATACAGCCAGCGCGAAATGTGTTTGAGGCGATTCATCGCTCAAGCCAGAGCTGGCGAGGACAATCAATGGCTCCTGGAACCCTTGCCCCGGATTTAGCAATCACGTCTTTGACCTGTCAACGGCATTCAGCGTCCCAGCTTCGACGCTCCTTAGAATTCTCCGGAGGCATGCGCGCACAGGGATTCGCTGGAGAAGACCTGATTGGTGAAGACACTGCGGGCTTCGCAGCAGGGGGGCGCAATCCAGGGTACTTTGCCTGAACGACAACGGACAGTTGCCATACCACCAATGCACTCACCACGGTTGCCACGATCACAGCGCCGGCAAGCCCCACGCCATATCGCCGGAGCAGCCACTCAACCAACCCACCGGTCAGCGCAGCCGATGTCATGCCAGCGACAAGGCCGCCCAATGCGAACAAACTATAAAACCCCAACACAAACACCATCGCGAAACTATCGGCATTGGGGGTAACTCCATGGTAACCCCCAAATCCTACCCACGCGCCCCACATGCCACCGAGCACAGGCCATGAGATGCGGACGGCCTGCCAGAACCTATTCCCATCCTTCATCACTTGCTTGTTCCTGACAGCAAGCGCTCTATGGCTTGACGCGCCCCAAGGAGGTGACGTGCCGCAGTTTCTATCTTTTGTAGTTGGCACCCACCGGACGGTTCATGCCACGTCAACGTCAAGGATTGATTAAACCCGCTGCTGAGGGCAAGCTTTTCCAATGGCATCACGCGTAGTTGGGGAGACGCCTGAACGGGAATGATGGTGTCGACGTGCAACGACTGCTGCCGATTACGCCATTGTATTCGAGCGCCAAGCCAGTCACCCGCCCCGCCATCGATAAGCACCCAGCCCCAGCCATCAGCACTCAGACTCAGATAGCAGTAGGCGCCCTGCTGACCAGTACCGGCCCATTCACCCGAAAAGAAGTTGGGCGAATGATCAGGCAGAGGCGTTAATGCTTGTGCAGTCCCCAACCACACAAATACCAGTACGAGTCCTATGAAATAGCGCATGTTCCGACCTTACGGAGCGAGTCAAGAAGCCGAGCAGAGACCACGCTGTCCTGGACCGGAACCAGTATGAGGTCTAGATGAATAGACAACTTGTCTCTCCGTCCGTGGGGTCACGATGGCTCGATGAGCCGTGCACCTAATCGTTGAGTTCGGGAACGGCCTTTATGGCTCAGCCCCCTTTGCTTTCGCTTAAGGGTGGGCCTCATTGGGATAGAATCGTCTTCTTTTCTACGTCAAATTCTTGCTGGGTGATCGTTCCACTATCCAACAGTGACTTCAACGTCTTCAGACGCTCGTACATCACGTCTTTGCTCACGGAAGCAGGTGCTGTCTTGGGGTCATTCACACAGACAAAAACGAGTTCAATTCTGGGGAAATTTCCCAGAATGTGCGGAGGCGTCGATGTCTGCTCCGTAATCACCTGAGGCACTTTCCCATTTCTGGCGCAAAAGGCTTCTGTCCTCTGCGTCGCACTGCCTCTAACGGACTGCACAGACGTAAAGAGCAAGGCCCCTTGATGAAAGATTCGATACTTCACACTGCCTGGCATGTCCTCGCTGACAAAGTGGACCTCACCCCCATAGACCGCACCTTCAAAATCTGAGGCACTTTTATCCGCCATCTGTACCGGTGAGGCCGTAGCGCAACCTACCATCAACAAAACAACGATCAGTGCAATGCTTTCTAGAGTACGCATGTCTGTTTCAACCTCCGTCACGAACCTACTAGAGAGTGGCGGCCAAGCACATTGCTACGCATTATCTGGCTCCGAGAGCAATCAATGGTTCCAAGACCCTTTATCCATCCCATCGTACCAGCCGGATCCTTGCCGAGGAAATTATCGCCATTCCAATTCATCGAAGGTCTGATTGGCCTTGGAGCGAACCCGCCGCCGCAATTGGGGCAGACATTTCCCAGGACCTGTTCGACACAGGCCACGCAGAACGTACATTCATACCAACAGATCCGCGCCTCAATCGAATCAGGCGGCAGCGCCCTGTTGCAGTGCTCGCATGTCGGTCTGAGTTCAAGCATGGTGCCTAGCTATGACGCTACCCACAATGTAGGATCAATCGTTCCTGAAACATTTTTCTTCGCTTAAAGTTTGCCTAGTTCCTTGGAGTACGGAAATGACTGAACAACTTTCTGCATCCTCATTGCGCGCATACTGGAAGGAATGGTGGAGAAAAGCGCACCTGTCCCAACCAAAGAGAGGATTACTTTCATCCCCCACAATATAGTATGTGGCGCACCCTCAGGAGAAAGTTCCGGCGAGAAGGACGAGGCCATTGAGAGGAACACAATCCCTAAGAACATCGAATAGAGAATTTTTACTTTCAAACGAAGTAGCTCTATGGCCATTAATAATTGAAGTGGCGAATCCTCTACTGCCTTTTCTAGCAACTGCGCACGGAACTGATTCTGCGCTTCTAGTCGCCTCGTCCATGATGTAAAGAGCTTACTCATAATGGTATCTATGGGCCACTTTAAATAGGCCGCGAGAAGATTCAGACCAAGGCCAACGAATACGACACTCATCCACCAAGAAGTATCGCCTAAGTTGTCATAGAATCCTTGCATCAAGGCTCCTTGGGTGAGAAATGATCAAACCAATGAAGGCATTCTGAATTTCGCCTAATAGCTAGACGGCTCACCAAATAGCGTGGCAATCAATGGTTCTTGGAACCTTTATCGGCTCCAGAGCGTCCCCATTTACTTCCCCAAGGATTGATAGAAGACTCGCGGCCATGGTTTCAACCGCGAGGGATCTAAAAGATTTCCGGCTCAGCCCACTTTCATTTTCGCTTTCGTGCTGGCCCCTTGCGTGCATTCACCGATTTGACTAAACGAGTAATAACACTGGGATGCTTAGAGTAAAGACCTGCCAACACGGACTCAAAGATGTCGAGCGCGTCGAAGACAGCCTCACGAGTCAGCGCATTAGAATGACTACCGGCGTTGCCTATCCACTTGATCGCAATAAGGGAGTCATGGGCAGCCGTATGCTTCCCCTTGATCTTGGAAATACGATTATGAAGATTGATTGGCTCGCGCTTACCCTTGACGTTAACAGTTAGCCTTTGAACGCGTAGTGAATCTAATAGCCGCTCGATGGCAGCGCGGATGCGATTTCCAGCGGATGCGTAGTCGCTCCAAGAAGCGACAAATGCTTGCTCCAATTCAGAAACAACCTTTGCTGGAGCGTTTACTGGAATGTCGATTAGTCGTGGCGATGGCAGAAAGTACTTCGGAGAAAAGACATCTTCATATGACATATTTCCCATGTACTCATCGGGTCGTTCCGCGACCATTCCCGTACCAGCGACGACCGCTATCTCACTGCATCTGTGGTTATCACACTTGAGCATGGCCCCAAATCGTAGCTCAACCCAGCTGGGATCGAATGATTCGTCTGAAGAAGAGGCCCGCGTGTCCCCAGTCCATGAAGATACCAGCGAGTCTGGCACCAAACGAAAGTGACCGCCACGACAGCGAGGGCACGGCCAGTTAGGCGCCCCTTCCTTTGTGATTGATTTCGAGTAAAGATTGCGATCAACAGGCATAGATTTCCAATACTCGACGATAGCCAAACACGGTTATACCGGAAACCGACACATGAGACTTTACATATTTCAGCAATTTCCGTAACAGCCGAGAGGATTTACCGGGTGAGACCCCTTTGCCTTTCCTTGTGGATTTCGCATACTGCTTGCGCACCGTTTGAATTAGATACTGGTTCTTGCGAAGTTCTGCTCGTATTAGCTCTACTGCTGCCTTTGAGAACAGAAACAGGGACATTCTGATTTGTTTGGCTACGGATCGCACAAGCTGAACACTGGCACGTGATTCTTGCGCGCGCATAACATCTTGTCAACGACCCTTCCAAGCTTGCTCATATCTGCTTCAAGTGGGTAGTCTGTTTAGCCACCCACTGCGCTCGTCCAACGGGGCTCTTCTAAGGGCGCACGTTCCGAGAGCACAGAAAACTTTCCAATCTTCTTCTTGATTCATATCTACCTCTCCAAGGGGAGTAGCCAGATTGCCCTTCACTGCGCGCATTGAGGGAGCACATTCTGATCGTGCGGCCTCAGCGAGCAAGAAGGGCGGTCTGGCTGCTCCCCCTTCCTTATTCAATGCCCTTCCGAGCTCGCTCATGACTATCTAAAAGGGCGGCCTGGTTGATCCTCTATTGCGCGCGTCGAACGATATAAACGATCCTTCCAAGCTTGCTCGCTATCTCTTCAGGGATGGGGACTGATTGATCTTCCACTGCGTGCGTCCAACGAGGGCCTTCTAAGGCCGCGCGTTGCGCGAGCACAGAAGATCATCAGGCTCCATCCCCTCCCCCCTCTGAAAGGATCCTCCCCCTCGCGCCATACCCTGAGTAGGAACAGTGATTCTCCTACTCACGAGGTGCCGGATGATCCTAGACCGAGTTAAAACCCACTTCTCCTCTCTCGACCCCCGCCTCTACCAAATTGCCAGCCTGAGCACCCTGCTGCTGTATGGCCTCCTCTGGCTGCACTTCGATGTATCCCCATGGCAAATCGTTGTCACACTCGGCACTGCCTTGCTGACCCAATATGCCGGCACGCGCTACTACAACCTGCCTGTCTTCGATCCCCGCAGCCCGCTCATCTCCGCCCTCTCCCTCTGCCTGCTCCTCCGCACCGACCACCTCGCCATTGCCGCCTTGGCGGCCTGTATCGCGATTGCCAGCAAGTTCCTCATCCGCTGGAAGGACAAGCACCTCTTCAATCCCACCAACCTGGCGCTGGTCCTCATACTCTCCGGCGGGTTTGGCTGGATTTCGGCGGGACAATGGGGGCAGGTCGCCTGGTTCGGCTTTCTCATCGTCTGTCTCGGCAGCCTCGTCGTGACCCGCGCGGCGCGGGCTGATGTCACGCTGGGATTCTTAGGGTTCTATGTCGGGCTACTGTTTGCACGAGCATTCTGGCTGGGCGATCCCCTGACCATTCCACTCCATCAAATCGAAAGCGGCGCGCTCCTCATCTTTGCCTTCTTCATGATCTCGGACCCGAAGACCACGCCGGACTCCAGAGCGGGTCGAATCGTCTTCGCGCTGATCGTCGCCTTCGCGGCTCTCTACGTGCAGTTCGGCCTGTTCCAACCCAACGGCCCGCTCTGGGGGCTGATTGTCTGTTCCCTACTGGTGCCATTTTTGGACTACTTGCTCCCCGGTGTTCGTTACAACTGGTCCCGCCCAACAACGGGCCAGTCCTCTGTGCCTGTTCCGCTGACATTGTCCCTTCAACCACAAAGGAGGTTCTCATGAGACGCATCATTGTTCCGACATTTACATTCCTGATAGGCCTGCTGATCTGGAGCAGCGACGCTTCCGCCTTTTGCGGCTTCTATGTCGGAAAGGCCGACACGAAACTCTTCAACAAGGCCTCAGAAGTCGTGATCGCACGCCACGACAACAAGACGGTCCTCACGATGGCGAATGATTTCACAGGCGAGGTGAAGGAGTTCGCGATGGTGGTGCCGGTCCCGACGATCTTGGAGAAGGAACAGATCCACGTCGGCGATGCGACGGTCTTAAAACACCTGGCTGACTATTCGGCGCCAAGACTGGTCGAATATTTCGATGAAAATCCCTGCCTGCGCTATGCAATGGAGGAACGCAGCATGGACGCCCTCAAAAGCATGGCACCGGCCTCGGTTGGAAAAGCTGAACGGCAGCGTGCCCTGGGCGTCACGGTCGAGGCGCAATATACCGTCGGCGAATACGACATCCTGATCCTCTCCGCAAAGGAAAGTAGCGGGATGGAAACCTGGCTGACCGAAAACGGTTATCGTATTCCCGTCGGCGCATCGTCTGTACTGCAGAGCTATCTGAAACAGGGGATGAAGTTCTTTGTGGCGAAAGTGAACCTGGACGAGCAAACCAAGCAGGGCCTCACCCATTTGCGGCCACTGCAGATCGCCTTCGAGTCGCCGAAATTCATGTTGCCGATCCGCCTCGGCACGGTGAATGCGGATGGGGCGCAGGAACTCTTCATATACTTCCTGACGAAACAGGGCCGCGTTGAAACCACGAACTATCGGACTGTGCGTCTGCCTGAAGCACAGGAGATTCCGCTCTACGTAAAAGACAAGTTTGGCGACTTCTATCGCGATCTCTTTACGCAACAAGTGAAGCGGGAAAGTGAGCGCGGTGTGTTTATGGAATATGCCTGGGACATGAACTGGTGCGATCCCTGCGCAGCCAATCCTCTGTCCGTCGAGGAACTTCGCGGAATCGGCGTATTCTGGCAAGAGACGACCGGACGGATGGGTAAGGGCATGGGCCAGGCACAGAACGTCTTTCTCACCAGGCTGCATGTCCGTTACGATGCGGCACATTTTCCGGAAGACCTCACGTTCCAGGAAACATCGGATCGGTCAAACTTCCAGGCCCGCTACATCCTGCGTCATCCCTGGACCGGTCAGGATGACTGTGCGGCAGCGACCGCCTACCGGCAGCAGCTCCGCGAGCGCTATGAGAAGGAAGCACAGACGCTGGCGACATTGACCGGTTGGAACATCGGAGAGATCCGCCGGACGATGAACATTCAAACGGCCTCAGCCCCGAGCGACAAGAGGTGGTATAAAAATCTGTGGGCACACTGACCACGGAGACTGGCACTGAAACGACAACGGCGCGGCGTGGGATTTCCACGCCGCGCCGTACACTCACGCCAACCCTGCGGCTGACGCTGTTGCTCTACTATGCCGTTGAAGATATTTCCAGGATGCTCAAAAAGTCCGTCCAGCAAGGCCGCAGGCGATCACCCGTTCACTTAGGGGTGGATGGGATGATCCCAACTGCGCGCGTCCAACGAGGGCCTTCCGAGGCCGCGCGTTGCGCGAGCAAAGGGATCGCCCCATCTACCCCACTCCATTTTTCAGCATCCGTTACGTTCTGACTGAAAGAGAGAAGGTCGTCTGTCTGGTCGATTGATATGCAAGAGAGACCGAGGGTCCTGCTTGTGCTGGAGCCGCGGGAGTCTCATTCGCCTGGGTCGGCAGAGTCCCTTCGACCGGACTTTCGGCCGGCTTCCCGTTCTGCAAGGCCTTCCCGAGGTTGCTCAGGAATTGCGAGAAATACTTGTCGAGCTTTCGCGGCGAGATCCCTGAGTTTCTGGTGGCGTCCAATACCTGCTGGACGATGGACGAGAGCTGGTTGGGCGCCGATTCTGACGCCGTGGTCAGCGGGGATCCGACAACGCCGGACGCGATGGGCGTTGAGGCCACAGGCTCGCTGGGCACAGGCGTTTCGGAAGGCGGAGGCGTCGTCGCCACGTCATTCGTAGGTGCTTCACCCTGAGGCACGGCCTCGGTCGTTGAAGCCTGGACTGCGCCATCAGGAACCGTGGTGTCGGCAGGGGGCGCCTGGATCACGTCATCCGTCGTCGGCAGCGGTCCCTGGGTCACGGCGGGAGTCGTGGGAGCCGGAAGGACGGCCTCAGGCGCGGTGCCTGCCTGGCCGACTACCTCGCCGGTCAATTGGGCGGCAAAGGCGGTTACCGACCGTTCATAATCAACATTCAGGTCTAGAGCGGACAGGGAGGAGTAGTTCTCAAAACTCTCGCCCAACTTGACGGCCTTGGCCAAGGCCGCGTCATCCTGTCCGCTCAAGACTTTTTTGAAGATGTTGGCAACCTTCCGAAAGAGGCTGGTGAGGTCCTTGACCTCCTGTTCGTTCAGATCGCCTTCGACGGTCACGCCAAACTCTTGCTTCAGCGAGTACTCGGCATACTTAGCGTTCACATCCACCGTCTTGCCGTCGCCTTCGGCATGGGACTTATAGCTCACCGCACGGAAATTGGATTGAAGATTCGCCGAGATGGTGATCTTGTCTCCCTCTGCCGTCGTCACGCTCAACCGACCTGAAAAGTCGGTCGACACAGCAACTCCACTGACCTTCGTATCCAGCCGCTGGTTGCCAGTGGTATTGGTTGGCGCGAGGTTGAAGAACTGGCTGGGATCGACTTGAGTCAGCGCTTGGACGGGCATGAGGTCTCTCCTCGATTAATAGGCTCGGTGCAACTTACCGCGTAGCTCTCCTATCGGCACCCACTAGGTTGAACTTTAGTGCGGGGGCCTGCTTGTGCTATATATAACGAATACGATCTGCGACAAGGCCATCGACTCCATGCTCCACAGAGGAGGGACCGTGATGACACAACGTACTGTTTGGGCCCTATTTCCGGTACTTCTGTTGTTGGCCTCCGGCTGCACACTCAAAGCCACCGTCAAGGAAACGACCGATACCACCTCCAACGTGACAGGGACAACGTCCGGCCGCACCTGGTGGAATGAAGACGGGCTCCTGCATCCCGAGCATAAACTCACGGCCTTTCTGGCCCTGAACGAGGCCAATGTAGAGCAGGATCTGGCACGAGGGCGTGGGGAATATGTGACGTCGCTGGGCGCACTTCTAGGACTACCTGACGACCAGCAGGCCTCCTTTCACAGCAAGGCGCAGAAGAACTTCGAGGCGCTCACCACCACCGATCGAGACACCCAGATCCAACAAGTACGGATGCTGGCTCGCTAGACATTGCATAAGGAATAATCGACCAATGCTCTCATTTCGACAAATTTTTCATCCCACCGACTTCTCCGCCGCAGAGTCGTCTGCATTCGCCCATGCTCTCAAACTCACCTGCCTCGTACAGGGCGAGCTGACGATGATGCATGTCGACCCCACGGTTGGGCGCAAAGACTTCGAAGACTTCCCTCGCATCCGGCCGCTCCTCGCTCGATGGGGAGTCTTGCCGGAAGGCAGCTCGAAAAGCGATGTCGTGAATTTGGGGATCCAGATCAAACGAGTCCGCGCCGTCGCAGACCATGCCACAGACGCCATCCTCCAGCAGTTGATGGCCCACCCCTCAGACCTGTTAGTGCTGTCGACGCACCAGCGAGATGGCTTCGCTCGACTCACACACAAGGCCGTAGCCGAACCCTTATCGCGCAAGACTCAGACCAAAACGCTCTTTGTCCCGACCGGCGTCGAAGGGTTCGTCTCAACGGAGACGGGCAAGATCAACCTCACCCGCGTGCTGATCCCCATCGTCCATACGCCGCACCCGCAACCGGCCATCGATCTTGCCGCAGAACTGGCGAGTGCGTTGGGCAGCGAGAAGGTCTTATTCGAACTGGTGCATCTTGGAAAAGAGGACGATCTCCCGAAATTCACCAAGCCCGAGCGCCCAGGCTGGTCGTGGGAGACCCTCGCCGCCAAGGGCGATCCGGTTGAGTGGATCCTAGCGGCGGGAGCGGAGTTCGACGTAGACCTGATCGTGATGATGACGGAAGGCCACAACAGCCTGTTCGACCTGCTTCGCGGCAGCACCACCGAGCGGGTGGTCCGTGGGGCCCGTTGTCCCCTGCTCGCAATACCTGCCTAGCCCCACGACTCTGTTGACAGAAAAATAGGCGGTGAGTACAGTGGGCCCCACCTCGCACCCCACCTACTATCGACAGGGAGATCCTATGCCGCAACTCAGACGCTCATCCATTCCCAATATCGCCTGGCTCTGTGCCTCAACCTTCCTGGGCCTCTTCCTCATCTCCGTTCCTCCGGCCTCGAGCGGGAATCCTGAATACCTGCCGATCTGCAACCTCCCCAAATGTCTGAATCCTCAAGTGACGACCAAATCAGGAATCGGCACAGCCGCAGCGACGGCTGAAGCGAGAATCTCTCCCGACGATGCGGAGAAATGGTGTGCCAGCAACAAACCACGCGACAAGTACTGCCCGAAAGAGCAGGTCAAATCAGGCTGGATCGGGTTTCGCCCCCTGTATCGCGCCAGCGCGGATTGCCTCGCCGGCCGGTTGATCGCCATCGATGGCACGACTTACAGCTACGTCGGCATCTGGGAAGAAGGCGCGGGCAAGGGCCTACCTCGATTCCGCGCCAAGGGTGACGCCAAAGACCTGAAATGGGAAGGGTCAGGAGCCAACGTCGACCATACGGGAACATTTTTGTCATGGGGCGGGGGAAGTGCGAATCTGGCCACGCAATGGAACGTGCTCTGTGCCGGCGCCCCTGCGCCAGCCGTGAAGTAACCCTCGCTCCGCGCGCATCGGGCTACCGCAGGACCTGCGCGAGGCCAATCGGTCGGTCTTCGCCTCCCCGGTCGATGACCGTTCGTACGATCGTCCCGTCTTTGAAAACCAAGACGTTGGCCGGCACCGCCGGTATCCGCGGTCCCGGCAGGATGACTCCTGCCAGATTCAACGGGTCGCAGGCAGAGAGCGTGACCTCCTGAGCCAGGCCGAAGCCGGTCTGGCGTAACGCCCGCATCGACTGGACCGCCTCCGGTAAGGCAAATTGCTCCCCGACAAATCCCGATACGAAACGCCCCCCTCGGATCTCGCCTTGCAGCTCCATGCGCCGATATTGCACCAGCAGATCGCGCCAGGACTGAACCAATGATTCACGGGCCAGCAAATCGCGAAACACCACGCCATACCGACGAAGGAGTTGGCGCGCAACGGACTCGATACGAGGTGATGCGTGATGCGTGATGGGTGATGCGCCAGGCAGCGCAGGCTTAGCGCTGATGGCTGATGACTGAACGCTGACCGCTTGCCCGAGCAGCGACCACCGCCCGGCTGAATGACGGGGCCGGCGAAACCGCCCTCGTCCTTCTGCACGGCGGCGACGCGGATCCATGAGCGCGCGAAGATTATCGAACCCATCGGCCGTGACCTGGCCGGTGGCCACGAGTTCCCACAGCCCCTCTTCCACTTCCGTCGGAAGATGGTTGGTCATTCGAACGAGATCGGCAAAGAAGCTGGCCCCTCGCTCAGACAAGGCGCGCCACAGGTCTTGCGCCACGGCACTTAACTGAACAAAAGGGTCAGGCGCGGCCGATGCGATGTCAGCATGGAAGGCATCCATCAACCACTCGCTCTCCTCACGTGGAAAGATACCGATCGGCGCCACACTCGTCGGGACGATCCGACGCCGGTCAAGATCGCTGCCTTGTGCCAACCGCGGATGAGGAGACAACCGGCCCCAACTGACGGCCCCACTCAGACAGAGCCGGTCCAGATACTCCGGCTCATACTTCGCCAACCGCGCCCGTAACAACTGTGGCTCCCAGGCCGAAGCGGCCGCTTCAAAGCCGGCCAGCTGGGCAATCACGTCAGCCAGCCCCGCCTCGCCATGCAGGCGAGCCCCAGTCGCTACATGTTGCCACCGCAAGAGAAAGGACATGAACTCAGCCGCCGTGACCGGCTCGATTTCCTTCCTCAGCCTGCCAATGGTCAATCGATGGATGCGGGCCAGCAACCGGCGATGACACCATTCTGACGCGCCCGCGCCCGACAATGCTGTGTGCTGAGTATTGAGTGCTGCGCATGGCCGGAATTGGCCGCGGAGGACTTGACCGGATGCTTCGAGGCGAAGCAGAGCATGAGAGACCGTTTCAGCCGGAAGGTGCAATCTCGCGCCAAGTTCCGTGGCCGTCGTCGGTCCGATGCTTTCCATCCAGCCGAGCATGATGGCATCGAGCGTCGTCTCATCCCCTCCCACCAATGCCGTTTCGACCTGGGCCTGATATTCCTTCGCCACCCAGCCTCTTGCACTGCCAGGCGTAAGGATTGAGGCCAGAGGCGAGAGGGGGGACAATCCGCTCGCCCCTGGCCCTTCGCCTCTCGCCTGAATAGACACCGCACGTCCAGACTCAACCAGCGATGGAAGAAACATTACCCAATCGCCGAGCGCTGAGTCGGGCACCCAGACCAACGTGAGCAAGGCATCGTGTAATTCGTCCGGATCGCGCACAACGGGCCAGGACTCGCGCTGCACGTCCTCAATGGCCGCAGGGTCTAACGCCCCAACCTCGCCGGCCAACTGAGCCGGCAACGTGCGCCGCATCTCCACCGCCCGCGCACGCCGCTCTTCCAACGGCGCATCGTCGAGAAAGGCATAGGGGTTGGCATTCAAGATCTCGTGCGAGAATGGCGAAGGGATCGGCGTATCGACCGCGACACAACGAATGGCCCCTGCTTCAATCTGCTTGAGGATTGCCGTCAACCCGTCGAGATCCATCGCCTCCGTGAAACAATCCCGCAGGGTCTCGTTCACGAGCGGATGATCAGGAATCTGGCGAATGCGCTCTCCGACAATATTGTCCTGACAGGCGATCGCATCGGGAAAGACGGCGCCGAGCAGATCCTCCGCCTTCATTCGCTGAATCTGCGGCGGAACTTTTTTACCATGCGAAAAACGCAGCAACAGCAACGCGCGGCTCACATTCCAGCGCCAGCGGGTCATAAACATCGGAGCCTGAAGCACGGCGGGCAGCAAGACCTCGCGAAGCGTCTGGCTATGCAGGAAGCCGAACACCGAATCGAGCGGGAAACTGTGCTTTTCGCCCAACGATATCACGATCCCGTTGTCGGTCGCCGCCGCTTGAAGTTCGAAATCGAACGTCACGCAAAACCGCTTCCGCAAAGCGAGGCCCCAGGCCCGGTTGATCCGCCCGCCGAATGGCGTGTGCAACACGAGCTGCATCCCGCCGCTTTCATCGAAGAACCGCTCTGCCACGATCGTCTGTTGAGTCGGCACCGTTCCGAGCACCGCCTGACCAGCCAGAACATACTCGATCGCCTGTTGCGCGCCGCGTTGATCGAGAGCGCATTCTTGGCGAAGCCACGCAATAGGCGAGAGGCGAGGGGCCATAGGCGTGAGAGGAACACCTCCGTCACCGCTTGCCTCGTACCTCGTGCCACTGGCCTGCTGCGCAATCCCTTTGCGCAGCGCTGCCACTTCTGCTGAAAGCTCTGCCGTGCGCGATGGCGCTTCGCCGCGCCAGAAGGGAATGTTCGGCGGTGCCCCCTGCGCGTCTTCTACCCGCACCTTGCCCATCTCGATACCCTTGATGCGCCAGGAGGTGTTGCCCAGTAACATGATATCGCCGGCCAGACTCTCCACCGCAAAGTCTTCATCGACCGACCCCACGACCGTGCCGTCAGGCTCCGCGACCACGGCATAGTTCGCGGTGTCCGGAATGGCCCCGCCGGACGTGATCGCCGCCAATCGCGCCCCTCGCCGGCCCTTGATACGACGATTGATCCGATCATGGAACAGATAGGCCAGCCCCCGACCACGATTGGTCGCAATCCCGTCCGCCAACATCCGCAGCACCTGATCGAAGTCCGAACGCGTTAATGCTCGATAGGGATCGGCCCGACGGCAGAGATCGAACAGATCGTCCTCATCCCATGTCTGGGTTGCCGCGGCTGCTACTATCTGCTGCGCCAAGATATCGAGCGGGGCCGGCGGTATGGTAATACGGTCCAAGGCACCAGTCCGAATCGCCCGCATCAACGCCGCACATTCGAGCAAGTCGTCCCTCGTCATGGCAAACAGGCGGCCCTTGGGAATGGCCTTGACCCAGTGACCGGCCCGGCCGACCCGCTGCAAACAGGTGGCAATCGCACGGGGCGAACCGATCTGACAGACGAGATCCACGGCCCCGATATCGATACCGAGCTCCAGGGAAGCCGTGGCGACGACGACGCGCGTCTTGCCGCTCTTGAGCCGCTCTTCAGCCGACAAGCGAATCTGGCGCGACAGGCTGCCATGGTGCGCCGCCACGGTATCGGCGCCTAAGTCTACTAGTCGTTCTTCCAGGAAGTGCGAGACTCGTTCAGCCAGGCGTCTCGTATTGACGAAGACCAAGGTCGAGCGGTGCTGCCGGACCAATTCCGCGACGCGATCGTAGATATCGCCCCAGATCGCATTCGTGGCCACAGCGCTCAATTCGTCCTTCGGCACCTCCACCGCCAGGTCCATCTCGCGCTGATGTCCCACATCGATGATCGTGGGCATTGGACGAACCCCCACCAAAAACTGCGCCACGGCTTCGATGGGCTGCTGCGTCGCGGAGAGCCCGATCCGTTGAGGCTTCGTGAGGGTCAGCGCTTCCAATCGCTCCAACGATAGAGCCAAGTGGGCTCCTCGTTTATTCGGCGCCACAGCATGGATTTCATCGACAATCACGGTCCGGACCGTCTGTAGTAACCGGCGGCTCTTCTCTGCCGTCAATAAGATGTACAACGACTCCGGGGTCGTGACGAGAATATGAGGTGGCCGCTTGAGCATCTGCTGGCGCTCGACCATCGGCGTATCGCCGGTGCGGACCAGCACACGGAGGTCCGGCATCAAGAGCCCGGCGGACAAGGCGGCATTGCCGATTGCAGCAAGCGGCTGCTGGAGGTTTTTCTGAATGTCGTTGCTGAGGGCTTTCAGCGGCGAGACGTAGAGTACCTGTGTATGCTCATCGAGTTCACGTGCCAGGGCCTGCGTAAAAAGACTGTCGATGCAAGACAAGAACGCAGCGAAGGTCTTACCGGACCCGGTGGGCGCGGCAATCAGCACATCGCCCCCGGACTGAATGGCGGGCCAGGCCTGAACCTGGACATCGGTCGGCTGACCGACCTGCGACTGAAACCACTCTGCGATGAGAGGATGAAATCGTGAGAGCGGCATGGCACAAAGATCGTACCATGCCGCAACATGAAGCTCTACCGGCTAGGGCGTCGCGCGGACATAGATATCAGGCTGAGCCGCACCGCCTGCAACGAGGTTGCTCGCCAACGAGGAGAAGGCCACAAAATCCCCGTTGCCGACGATGACAGGGACAGCACTTGCGCCAGAGCCTGCAATGGCAGGGGAGCTATTGTCCTTTGAGACAAGAGTCGATTGATTGCCTTGCGTGTCGCGAAAGAGAATTTGAGAACCACTTCCCCCGGAAATGGAGGCGATGTTTGTGGCCAACGAAACGAAGGCAATGAACGGTCCGCTTGTCGCACTGATCGCGGGCTGACTGCTTGCGCCGTTTCCCGCATTGCCCAGGGTATCCCGCGACACCAGACTCGTGAGATTGCCGATCGTGTCCCGAAGATAGATTTGAGAGCCACTCCCTCCCACAAGCGATGCCAGATTCGTCGCTTGTGACGTGAAGGCCATAAACTGTCCGTTCCCGCTGATTGAGGCTTGGCTACTTGCGCCATTTCCCGCATTGCCCGCGGCATCTCGCGACACCACGCTCGTGAGATTACCGATCATGTCTCGGAGGTAAACCTGAGAGCCACTCCCTCCCACAAGCGTCGCCAGGTTCGTCGCTTGCGACGTGAAGGCCACAAACTGCCCGTTTCCACTGATAGCACTCTCACTACTTGCGCCGTTCCCTGCATTGCCTGCGGGATTCCGCGAGACCAGCGAGGTTTGATTGGCTTGCGTATCGCGAAGGAACACCTGAGTGCCACTCCCCCCGGCAATCGACGCGAGATTCGTGGCCGCCGAGGTAAAGGCGACATACCGACCGTCTGCGCTGATCGCAGGCTGGCTGCTCGCCCCATTTCCCGCATTGCCCAGGGTATCGCGCGACACCAGAATGGTTTGATTGGTTTGCGTATCGCGAAGAAACACCTGAGTGCCACTCCCTCCGGCAATCGACGCGAGATTCGTGGCCGCCGAGGTAAAAGCGACATACCGACCGGTCTCGCTGATCGTCGGCTGATTGCTAGCTCCATTTCCCGCGTTGCCCAGGTCGACCCTGGACACTAAACTGGGCGGGCCCGTTTGGCGATCATGAATAAAAATCTGCGAGCCGCTGCCTCCTGGGAGAGCCGTCAAATTCGTAGCCGATGACGTAAATGTGATGAAGCGGCCATCTGTGCTGTTGATAGCGGCTTCTGGGCTTGTCCCGTTACTCGATGCCCCCGAACCATCTACCGAAACGCGATCCGTTCTCGGATGGATGGCAAACAAGACCGACCCTGTCGCCGTCTTTCCCGTGCTGTCACTCACCGTGAACGTTGTGGTGACATTCCCAGCAGGCGCAGCCGGTGTGCCAGTCACAATCCCGGTCGTCGCGTTCAACGTCAACCCGACTGGCAAGACCCCACCGGATACGGTCCAGGCGAATGGCGCGGTCCCCCCTGTGGCAACTAAGGTCGAGGAATAGGCATTCCCGACTACGCCATACGTTGCCGAGGTCGTCGATACCGCAAAGGCCGGACTATTGCCTCCTCCCCCACCGCTCCCACCGCCTGAGCAGTTGAGGAGACTGACCCCGAGGATCATGACCGACAATATTGAGGCGATGTGTTTCATATCCGGAATTCTCCTGCGAATTCTTCTTCGAGCAACGGTTGTGCCATCTTACCCGACTGTGAAAAGATGAGCCAACCTTACGGATGGGGGGTATTGAGTGCGCCAACCTTCGACTTCGTCGCTCGTAGTGCTGGGCTCCGGCTATACGGGGCATCTGTTGTACAGCATGGGCGCCGCTCAAGGGCGGACGGTCCTGGCCACGAGCAGGAATCCTCTTCGCCATCTCGCCGAGATGCCTTCGGAACAGCGCCTACACTTCGACCTGGAACAGCCCTCGACCTGGATGAATATCCCTACAGACGCCGATCTCGTCTGGTGCTTTCCGGCAACCCCGCTTCATCAGGTAGAGGCCTTTGCGAGTTGGCTCAACGCCTCAGCCAGACGCCTGGTGGTACTCGGCAGCACCTCCGCCTATGAGGTCGGCGAATCTCAGGACTATCCGCCTCTCTGGATCGATGAAACCGCGCCAATCGATCTGACCAAACCCCGCGTCCAGGGTGAGGAGTTCTTACGACACAACTATGGCGCGATCGTCTTACGCGTCGCAGGCATCTATGGGCCAGGGAGAAATCCGCTGAATTGGATCCGGCAGGGCCGCGTCGGCCCATCACGGAAATATGTGAACTTGATTCACGTTGAAGATCTGGCAGCGATCTGCCTCGCCGCCATCGAGAAAGGAGCTCCTGGCGAAGCCTACAACGTCAGCGACGGCCAACCCCACACCTGGAGCGAGATCTGCGCCACAGCGCAGCAGCGATGGAACGTGGCCGGAGTACCGGAAAAAGAAGACCTCTCAACAGGCAAACGCATCAGCAACGCCAAAGTTCGAACAGCGCTCGGCTACACATTGAGGCACCCAGACCTCTATGAAACTCTGGCATTGATCGAATGAGCGATGGGGACAGCACCGCAGGCTTGTCAAAACGGTCATCCAACTAGGCCGCAGGCGAGTCAAAACCGGAGGCGTACCCTCAGGGGTACGTTGAGGATTTTGATGAGCCGAGAACGACGTTGGGGACCGTTTTCACAAGCCTGCTAACGGAGGAGGGCCATCACGGCCAAACAGACCAAAAGATTATTGATCGCATGCGCCAGCATCCCCGGCAAAAGACTCCCGGTTTTCTCATACATCCAGGCCCAGAGCAGGCCACTCCATAGCACACTGATGAAGCCGACCAATCCATAGCCATGGGCAACGGCAAAGATGCTCGCACTGATCAACGCGGCAGGCAGGAAGCGGAACCTCCGACGCAGAATCGCGAACAGGAGCCCTCGAAACGCGAGTTCTTCAAACACGGGCGCGAAGATTACATACTCGACTAAGCTGATCGCCGTCAGCATCGGTGAGGCCCAGACAAGATCTGCGTCGAACCATTCAGCCCAGTGACTCGTCAGATGAAGCGGCTCCGACAGCCAATCCATCACCCACTCGCCCCACAACCCGGCAGCCACCACCGCCAAGACCGCGGTCGCCAGACCTCCGGCACGGGCCCATCCAATCTCCAGTCCAAATCCTTCGTCGAACGTCATCCCGGCCGGACGGAAGAGATGGCGATGGGCCAAAAAGAGTAACGGCAGATTCGTCATCGGAATGGCCAACGCCCGAAGCGACGCATTGTCGGGCGGCGCATACATCATAAATAGCGCCGTAAACATCGCACCGATCGCGCCACCGCGGAGCAAGACTGCCGCACCGATTCCGCCTGGCCAGGGCGGCGGCACGCCCGGTTCATGGAGCCTGACGAAACTGGACGGCTCCTTCCGCCTCAGCCAGATGAGGAGTAACGCCACCGTCCCGAGGACCAGCGCGCTGAGCTCGACAAGCGTGACGCGCTGCGACCGGACAAACTGACGGTCGACACGGTCCGCGGCCTGTTCCTGAATCCTGCGCACGAGCGCGTGATCGTTAGCACGGCGGGCCAGCCCTTCAGCCAGGCGGTCGTAAAACCAGCCGGCAGGCAACAGCTCTGCCGCCTCGGCTTGCCACAAGACATACTGGTCCGCATCATGAGCTGGTCCTTCGCCGTAGGCGGCCATCACCAGATCGGCAAACTGAGGCAGCGGATCGTCCGCTTCGGTCCATTCGTGCGCAGAGAGAAGCGCCTGGGACACATGGCCGGCCTCGGCTTGAAGAATCGCTAACTGAAGCGGCACGACCGGATCGGCAGAGACCCGGGCCAATTCTCGATACCATTCAATCGCATGGGTCTGTTCAGACTCGCGATCGCCGGAGGCCCAGGTAAAGAGCCATTGCTCCCATGGTCTCGCACGCGTGAGTCCTTCATGAACATCCATCGTCCGACTAACCATCAGACTGAGCGCTTGCTCTGGGGCCTCGATCCGCTCCAGCTTGGATGCCGAAGCGGATAGCCACACCACCATTGCCAAGGCTCCCACGAGAAATATGGCTGCCAACAGCGTGACCTTGGGCGAAAATCGTCCGGGATAGATCCCGACCGGCGGCGGCGCGTCCGTGGCTCGCCACCAGGATTGTGGCGGCGGTGCCTCGTTGAGGGACACAGTATCTGACTCCATCATGGCGCGAACTATACCATGCTGATTTTCCGACTCGAAACCCCTCAAAGTGACTAGGCCACACAGAATACCCATGGCCGAACACGATTGAACTCCGCTATACTGAGCCGCTTTCTTTCCAGCCTGGGAGAACGCAAGCCTCGGTCAACTGATCGTTCGTGAATTTGCATCTCTGACGCGATAGGGGGAGGCCCCTACAGGATGCTCAAAAAAATCGTCCAGCAAGGCCGCAGCAAGTGAAGGGCCGAGGCGTACCCGGAGGGTACGTTGAGGGTCTGAACGATGCGAGAACGACGCTGGCGATCTTTTTCAGCATCCTGTTAGATCTGGAGTGTGATGCCCTTTCCAAACTTTGCTCCCCCACGCCGGCTGCTCCTTGGCCCAGGACCCAGCATGGTGCATCCGCGAGTCCTCCGTGCGCTCTCGACTCCTCTGGTCGGCCACCTGGACCAGGCCTTCCTTGGGATCCTGAACGATATCCAGGCCCTGTTACGCGGCGTCTTTCAGACCAAAAATCGCTTCACCATCGCAGTCTCCGGCACCGGCTCAGCCGGGATGGAAGCGTCGATGGTGAATATCGTTGAACCGGGCGATACCGTGATCGTCGGGGTCAATGGCGTGTTTGGTACAAGATGGGCCTCCATTGTCGAGCGTTGCGGCGGCAAGGCCATTCGCGTGGAGGCTCCCTGGGGACAGATCATAGAGCCAGACGCCATCAAGCAGGCACTGCGCCAATCAGGCCCGGTGAAGGCGGTGGCCATCGTCCATGCGGAAACCTCGACCGGCGTCTGGCAACCGCTGGAGCCCATCGCCCACCTCTGCCGCGAACATGACACGCTGTTCCTCGTCGATGCCGTAACCTCGTTGGGAGGCGCCCCGGTCGAGGTCGATCGTTGGGGCATCGATGTCTGTTATAGCGGCACACAGAAATGTCTGAGTTGTCCACCAGGATTGTCTCCCTTCACCCTTAGCGAACGCGCATTGGCTGCGATCAAAGCCAGGCGAACGCCCTGCCAGAGTTGGTACCTGGATCTGTCGTTGATCGCGGACTACTGGGCTGAAGGCACGAGGGCCTACCATCACACGGCCCCGATCTCCATGCTCTATGCGCTACGGGAAGCGTTGCGCCTCGTCGACGAAGAAGGATCGCCTGCGCGCTTCACGCGCCACCAACTCAATAGCGATGCCGTGACTGCCGGCTTGATCGAACTTGGACTTCAGCCCCTTCCCCCCATAGGCTATCGACTCCCGATGTTGACCTGTGTCACAGTCCCCTCCCATCTTCCTGAAGCGGAGATACGGACGGATCTGCTCTCGATGTATGGCATTGAGATCGGCGGCGGACTCGGGCCTCTCACAGGAAAGGTCTGGCGTATCGGCCTCATGGGCGAATCATCGACCGAAGCGCACGTCTTAACCCTGCTCAATGCGTTGGAAGAGATCTGCATTCGAGGTGGGTGGTTGTCCACACCGGGGGTTGCACTCCAGGCTGCGGCAAGGGTCTATAGCCGCACTCCATCCTAACGACAAAAGGATATCGATCACATGGAAAACAAACCATTACTCTGGGTACTCGGTGGCGCGTCCTTTGCTTTTTTCGCCGTGCTCACCTACTGGATCTTTGCCCTGACATTGGCCGATCAGATGAAGTCCGATCTCGTTCCGCCGGAAAAGGCCGCGTCGTATATTCAGGCCTTGATCGAAGCCAACCGGAAAAACTACACGGAAAATGTCGTGGATAAACTCCACAAAGCCGGACTCGCGGTCGCGATCGAACATTGGCGGGACGAAAAAGGTGTGCCCCTGCCTGCGCAATTTCTCTTGGAGACCGGACGGCTGGTCGCACAAAAGGACCTCAAGTTCTCGTTCCGGCTCGCCAGTATGACGCCGATCTACGCCTGGAACGGTGCGACGACAGACTTTGAACGAAAAGGACTCGCCGCCGTCACCAAAGATCCCTCAAAGCCTTTCGGGGGGTTCGTCAGGCTCGACGGTGGCCGCTACTATCAAACGGTCTATCCGGACCTCGCAGTCGCCCAATCCTGCGTGACCTGTCACAACGAACATCCCAACAGCCCGCGCCGCGACTACAAAGTCGGCGATGTGATGGGCGGCATCATCATCACCATCCCCATCGACATACCATGATAACATCCTTTGCCATTCGCTCAGTGCGTGTCATCGACGGGACCGGTCGAACGATCGAACGGGCCACGGTGATGATTCGAGGGAAGACCATTGCCGCTATCGGACCGGATCGAGCGCTCGCGCTCCCACGTGGCGCGACCAAGATCGATGGCCGTGGGCTGACGCTGTTGCCAGGATTGATCGACTGTCACGTGCACTTCTGCCTTGGAGCCGAGCCGGATGTCGTCGAGGCGATCGCGAACGAGACGTCCGCACTGACATTGCTCAAGTCCAGCCGGGCGGCTCACCAAACCTTGGAGGCAGGCGTGACCACCGTACGCGACGTCGGGTCGCGGGACCATGCCATCTTCACGTTGAAACAGGCCATCGATACGGGCCTCGTGCCAGGGCCTCGCATCGTCGGAGCGGGTCTGGCGATTTGTATGGTCGGCGGCCATGCTCGATTTATCGGTCAGGAAGTGGAAGGGGTCGAACAAGTCCGTGCGGTCGTACGCGCTCAAATCGCCGCTGGAGCTGGCGTCATTAAAGTCATCGCCTCTGGCGGTGTCCTCACGCCAGGCACCTCGCCGGACCAGGCCCAAATGACGGTGGAAGAACTCAGGGCCGCCGTGGAAGAAGCCGGGCAAGCGGGGCGGAAAGTCGCCGCCCATGCCCATGGATCGTCAGGGATGAAAAATGCCATCCGCGCCGGAGTCCATTCAATCGAGCATGCCACGCTCATGGACGAAGAAGCCGCAAGCATGATGCGCGGGCAGGGAGTCTTCATGGTCCCGACCCTCTCCGCGCTGGCCACCACGGCCGCCTGCCGTCTCGGGTGCGGGGTGCCGGACAGTGCGCGCGACAAAGCCAAAGCGATGACGAAACGTCATGCCGTCAGCTTCAAGAACGCTCTGCGGGACGGCATCCAGATTGCGATGGGCACCGACGCGGGGACGCCCTTTAACTTTCATGGCGAGAACGCCCAGGAGCTTGAACGGATGGTCGCCTTCGGCATGAGCCCGATGCAGGCCATTCTCGCCTCGACCTCCGCTGCCGCGCGTTTAATCGGCATTCAGGACCAGGTGGGAACCATCGAGAAGGGGAAAGTGGCCGATCTTCTGCTGATCGAAGGCAATCCGATCCGTCGTATCGACCTACTGCGCGACCGCAGCCGGATTGTCGGGGTCATGCAAGCAGGCAAGTGGGTCGCGGGGCCACTTTCGAAGACGTGAAACGTGAGACGTACAAGGTGAAACGATTTCGAGCCGGCCTTGTTACGTTTACCCTCTACCGCCGCTCGTAGAATAACTCGAGCGCACTGGCAAAGCCTTTGATGCGGCCTTTGCGGAACACGTCCTCGAGCTGACCACCTAGCGATCTGACGCCTCCCTCATCGCCACGATTCGCCACCCCTTGAGACAACAACATCTCCGTGGCCACTTCGACGAGGCGCTGCTTGCGCCCCTCCATGTCAGGCGTGATCAGCTCGTCCATAATCTCCGCCGCCCGCTCCCGAATAATGGCTTCCTTGAACGTGTCATACCCTTGATCCGCCACCGTCCGCTCGCGGATCACGGCGAGTTCAGATTTGATCCGCTTCACGTCTTTCATTAATACCGCAAAGATTTCCTTCCGCCCCTCATCGAAAAGCTTCAGCTCCATCTCGTCGAGAATAACGGCTGGATCGATCGCTTCATCGCGGGTGGTTTCATCCCCCCAGTTAAGTCGATCGTAGTTCCGCCGCTTCTCCGGGTCACCAATGATTTCATACGCCGCATTGAGCTCACGGATCTTGGCTTCAGCCTGTGTGCTCTCGGGGTGGCGATCAGGATGGTGCTGAAAGACCAGCTTCCGGTAGGCCTTCTTGACCGCGTCGTCGGACGCGTCTCGCGAGACCCCCAGCACCCGATAGAAGTCGATTCGTGCCATGGCGGCGACTATAACATGGGACTTCACCGGGCTTCACCTTGCCCCCTGCATTAAAACACTCTCACCTGGCGTAACTCCCAACGGCCTGCGACTTGCGAAATAACCGATTCAATGTCAGTCTGAATCGTGCGCCCCCTTGACATCCCCCCAAAGCGGCTTATGGTATGAGTTATGACGAACACACCGCCGCCCAAAGCCCTGACCCACGACGAGAAGAAAGCTGCCGATGCGGCCTTTGCCGGTCGCCCCTTCGATAAATCCTGGTCTGCTGCCGCCCGAGCCGTCTACGACGGTATTGTGAAGGCCTTGCCTCCCACAGACGCCGTGAGCCCTATTCCCTCCACGGTGGAAGAATCCGCAGAGGCTCCGTCCGCGCAGCATGAACCGCACGAGGCTCAAGAACCTCTCTCGCTCGAGCCGGTCGATGGGCAAGAGTTGCTAGAGGGGACGGTCCTGCCTCCGGCCATTCGCGACCGAGACGCGGCCATTCAAGCCGGGACGTTGATCGACGTAACGTCGACCGCCCTGCAACTCGGTATCACCTTCCCGGTCACGATCACCAGACCGCTCTGGGAAGCGGGCATTGTCACAACCCACGCACTCCCTGAAGCAGATCAAACGAACCGGTTGCGCGACATTCTCATGGCCTTTCGCCTACGCCTGGCCAGTCTGACAACCGTGTCGCCCCTGCTCGACTTTCCAGTTCTTCTGGCCTTACCGCCAAGCACGGTGCCTCAACCAGTGCCCTTGTTTGCGCTCATTCAGCCGGATCCCACGCACCAGGCGAATGTAACCCTGCTGCTACCGAACGAAGTGTCCCTCTCCATCACCTCGCTGAATTGACAGGCTGTTGAAAACGCCCGTCAGCGGCGTTCTCGGCTCGCAAGAATCCTCAACGTACCCCGAGGGTACGCCCCCGGTTCTTGCTCCACCTGCGGCCTTGCTGGCGTCCTTTTTGAACAGCCTGTTCTCAGACAGCGAGTCCAAGACTCGTGAAGCGTCGTTCGTTTCCGGATCAAACCGTTTCATGTTTCACGAACGACGAGAATCCATTTTTGAGCAGCTTGTAGGCTAGCGCACGCTCGTCCGATTCGGTTGTGATCGTCCCATCGATGCGTGCCTCTAATAATTTCCCCAAGATCGTCCCGTACTGCGGTCCTGGCATCAGCCCCATGGACTGAAGATCTCGTCCCATAAGTGTCGTCTTGATCGTTCGATTCTTCATATAGGCCACAAGTTGCCCCTTCAGACGGCTCAATATCGCCGCTTGCTGAAGACTCATCTGCGTTGCGAGAGCCAGGACGAGCGCCTCGTCGGGGAGGTCTACCAAGAGGCGATAGACCTGCGACGGTCGTACGATTCTCTCATCGGCCAGTCTCTTCAAAACACGATCGACCAACGTTCCACCGGCACTCACCTTCCTGGCCTGTTCCCGTGACAGCGCGAGCCGCCTGATCATCGTCGCCATCACAGCCGGGCTCGACTCGCTCGAGAGCGCCATGAAATAGACGATCGGCTTGTCGATCTCACGATCCGCGAATCGACGCGTCCACCAGGTCAACGCCTTGGGAACGGCTGTCGCTACTCGCTTCACATTCGCCGTGTAGCTCAAACGCCGATGAAGAAACCGGAGCAACGTCAACTGCGACAACCGTGCCATCACTCGCACCGGATCGCGCTCGGCGAGCAGCAACAGAATTTCGTTCTGCAATCGAGGACCGGAAAGTTGCTGGATCAGATTCTTGGAGGCCGCTTCTGCGAGCAAACGAATCGTGGCGCGCTCAAGACGAAACTTGAGCCGTTGTTCGAACCGGATCGCTCTGAAGATGCGCGTGGGATCGTCCTGAAAACTGCCCGCATGCAGCACGCGGATCGTACGCGCACGAAGGTCGCGCTGCCCTCCATAGACGTCGAGCAATCGTCCAAACTGTCCGGGATTCAGCTGCACCGCAATGGCATTGATCGTGAAGTCCCGCCGGTAGAGATCCTCTTCGATCGACGCAGACTGAACCGTCGGCAGAATACCCGGCAAGGCATAGGACTCTCGCCTGGTCGTCGCGATATCCATCTTGAGCCCGTCAGAAAAGACCAGCCTCGCCGTCGCAAACCGTTCAAAGGCCACAAGCCCAGCGCGATAGCGGTCAGCGACCAGGCGAGCGAACCCAACACCATCTCCTTCAACCGTCAGATCGAGGTCCAGGGTCACATGTCCCAGCAGCAGATCCCGAACCACGCCGCCCACGACATAGACCCGACAACCCCGCTCGTCTCCGAGTTGCCCAATCTCTCGCAAGAGGCCCACCACCCGATCGGGAAGCCGTTGAAGTAACGCTGCTCGATGTGTCTGATTCGCCATAGATCTAGGAACTCGCGTGATAGCGCATCTGCCTGGCCAGCTTCATCAGGCCACATTGTAGCAATCCCGCTTCGTATTCGAAACAGACAGAGGAAACGGTCTCTCTCAGAATGACCATCTCCGTTTACACACAGGAATTGACTTGCGGGCGGCGACAAGGAGGCAGTACGCCTGAAAGACATGTCCGTATGGGAAGTGTAGACGAGAAGGGGATCCGTGTTCACCCTGGCGAGACAGTTCTCGTAATCATCGGCAACCGCAAGGCCAACTCAGCAGCACTGGTCCTGACTCCCTGCTGCACCAAGTCCAGGACCTCGAGAAGATTGAATGGCTTGAGGAGATAGGCCACGGCTCCCAACCGCATGGCCTCTTCGGCAGATTCGAGACTTCCTCTCCCAGTCACCACGATGACTTTGACGGCTTGGCCACTTGCCCTCACCCGTCGAAGCAATTCTATTCCGCTGATATCAGGAAGACCGACATCCATGATGACCAGGTCCATGTGACTTTCACTAATAATTTTCAGCGCGGCAAAGGCCGTCTCTGCCATATAGATCCGATAGAACGAACTGAGAATCATACAGAGGGCCTTACGAGGTCCCTCTTGATCTTCAACGATCAACACGCTTGGCTGGGATGAGACTGTCGCCATCACATGCTCCGCACACATTCGCTGATCCGACGCCTCATCATACCTGCACGGCACAGATCCCACTAGGTGCATTGGCACTCTAAGTCCATTTGACCACGTAGCGATAACACACTATATAAATTACGAGAGGCATTCACGGAGCGGATGACTCTGCCTGCGAATGTATCCTACAGGTTCCGCCAGGCTGAACCGACCGTAACGCCTCAATACACTGGGGCATTTAACAGGAAACCTACTCAGCAGAATGCTCAGACGCCGCCTCTAGGTCGCACACATTGTAGGAATCGCCCTACAGCCAACAGAGCCACAGGAGCAGCGACAAACCACCAGCATCGGTACGAATCCAGCCCTGCCGTTCATTTCACATCATCTCGAACCAACGTCGCCGTGCAACCAGGCAGAGCACAAGAATTGAAAGAATACGCACAATCGCTGCTGAATGGATCTGTCGCATAAAACCCTCCTTCCTACCTCGCCTGATGAGTTAGACGAGAAGCCGAGGGAAACGTAACCTGGAAGGTGAACCCGGCAGCCAGATTCAGAAAATGTCAGGCTTCAGTGCTGCCTCCTAGAGACAGGAGCTCACCTCCACGCCATCTCTGCGATGAGCCCGACCCTGAATATTCCTTGAATCATGTGCGAGGAGAGACGATCGGCAGACTGAAACCATGAGAACAAGAATCGATACTCGCAGATACTCACGATGCCAATTTCGGGTCCTTCACCGTTAACGCATTTTCAACCAGAGTAAGGACCTCTTGAAAGTTAAATGGCTTGAGGAGATAGGCCACCGCCCCCAACCGTAAAACCTCTTCAGCGGACTCGATGGAAGCCCCGCCGGTCATCACTATCACTTTGATATCTCGCCCGGTAGCTCTCACCCGTCGGAGCAACTCGATGCCGCTATAGTCGGGTAGACCGACATCCATCAGCATGAGATCAATGGGGGATTCGACAACAATCTTCAGTGCGGCAGAGGCCGTCTCCGCCGTATGAATCCGATAGAATGAACCGAGGATCATCATCAGGGCCCTCCGAGGCCCCTCTTGATCCTCGACAATGAGGATGGTCTGTTCAGATACGGTTGCCGCCATGCGCACTCCAATACAACATCAGGCCTGGGTGATTATATACCACAGTTCTGATTCCTTCTGACTTCCCAATGAACTCTCGATGCCTGGACAGACCACGTCACATCGGTCTCCCCCACAAACGCCACGGTGCGGACCTAAGTAACTCTACAGAAATATTTTTCGAGATCATAGAGGGATGGTTAAATATCTTAGAGAGGAAAATGGACTATCGAAGACCTTCGTTCGCCATCAACAGTCAAAGATTGCAGGGCGCCTGTGATGTCGAGGGCGAGAGCAGGAGGGGGACGGTCATCTGGCTGAAGAGGCCATAAAAATCCTGGCCTTCCAGGGCAGGCTGAATCAGGAAACCGGGGAGTTGAAAAAATGGAGAGAGCGACCAGGCCGACGCCTGATGCGTCGATCTGGTCGCTCCTGTCCTTACTTGCTTACCTTACGGTCGGACCGACTACCGCCTCGCTAGTTACTGCACCGTCCCTGTGGTGATGATGCTCACAGGCCCGTCGACCGGAGCCGCACCCGCAAAGGTACCAACCGGCGTCAGCGCCCCGGTGGCGCCATCAATCGTGAACACCGACACATTGTTGGAGCCTTGATTCGCCACATAGGCCCGCTGCCCGTTCAAGTCCACCGTCACGGAGACAGGATTCGTCCCAGTCGCAAACGGACTGCCCGCCACCGCCGTCAACGTCCCAGTGCTCGCATCAATCATGAACGCCGACACTGTATTGGAACTGGAATTCGCCACATAGGCCCATCGCCCACTCGGGTCCACCGTCACAGAACTGGGAGTGGTCCCGGCGGCAACTGGGAGACCTACCGGAGTCAACGCCCCGGTGAGATTGTTAATCGTAAACGTCGATACGTCGTTGGAAAGTTCGTTCACCACATAGGCCACCTTCCCGCTCGGATCTACGGTCACGGAGACAGGTTTCGTCCCGGCAAGAACTGGAGCACCCACAGGAGTCAACGCTCCAGTGATTCTATTGATCATGAACACCGATACGTCGTTGGAGCCTCGATTCGCTACGTAGGCCCACTGCCCACTCGAGTCCACCGTGACGGAACCGGGGAGAGTCCCCCCTGTGGAAAATGGACTGCCTGCCACCGCCGTCAGGACCCCTGTCGTGCTGTCGATCATGAATACCGACACATCGTTGGAGCCGCGATTTACCACGTAGGCAAATCGACCGCTCGGATCCACCGTCACCGACACGGGGTTCATCCCGACCGCAAACGGACTGCCCGCCACCGCCGTCAGCGCCCCAGTACTCGCATCAATCATGAACGCCGACAGGGTATGGTCGCCGAAGTTTGCCACATAGGCCCACCGCCTGCTCGGGTCCACTGTGACGGAGCGAGGATCCATCCCTGTAAGAGAAGGACTGCCCACCGATGTCAAGGCCCCAGTCGCACTGTTGATCGTAAAGGCCGACACATTGTTGGAGTTCTGGTTCGCCACATAGGCAAACTTCGGTATGAACTGCACCGCGGTCGTACCGGTGACCAGGGCTAGTGAGCTAGGCTCAGTGCGGGTCGCGACTGTCCCGGACGGAATCACAGGAGTCAGCGCCCCAGTCGTCCCGTCGATCGAAAATGTCGATACGGTGTTGCCTGCTTCATTCGTCACATAGGCGAACCGGCTATTCGGATCCACCGTGACAGAGATCGGATGGCTGCCTGTCGGGCTGTCCGCCACCGGCAACGGTTCTAACTCCCCCGTTGTACTGTTGATCCTGTAGGCCCTCACGGTATCAGCGCTAAAGTTTGCCACATAGGCCCACCGCCCGCTCGGATCGATGGTAATGGCACGAGGGTCACTGCCTGTAGCAACCAGGGGGCCCACCGCCGTCAATTCTCCCGTCGTGTTATTGATGGTGAACATGGACACATTGTCGTCAAAGCGGTTCGTCACATAGATCCACCGCCCGTTTGGATGCACCGTGACGGCCCGCGGGAAATCTCCCGTGACAAACGGGTTGTTCGGCACCGGAGTCAGTGCCCCGGTCGTGCTGTTGATCGCGTATCCCGACAGATTGTTTGATCCTGAATTCACGACGTAGACAAACCGCCCGCGCGGGTCTACCGTGACCACCATGGGGCCCGTACCGGTACGTACTGCCAGGCCCACCTCTGTCAAGGCCCCCGTCGTGCCATTGATCGCGTAGGCTGAGACACTGTGGACACCGCGATTCGCCACATAGGCAAACCGCCCGCTCGGATCCACCGTGACGGAGGTGGGAAGAGGCCCTGCAGCAATCGGGCTGCCTGGCACTTCCGTCAATGCCCCTGTCGTACGATTAATCCCAAATGCCGACAGGCTGCCACTTTGGTTCGTCACATAGGCAAACCGCCCGCTGGGATCCACCGTAATGGAGAACGGCTGGAGCCCTGCCACCATGTACCCCAGCGATCGTAACTGACCGCTGGCTGCATTGACCGCATAGAGAGAGATCGTGTTTTCGCCGGTGTTCGTGACATAGGCAAAGCGGGGCACGGCCGGTGCTGCCGCCGCCGATGGCGAGACTGTTCCGCCTCCCCCACCGTCGCCCCCGCCTCCACAAGCCACCAGTATGACGCTCACGAGGCCCAGAGCTGCAACGGTCAGCAGCCTGGCCACTTGCCCTCTAGCGCTGATCGAATGAGGGTCCCGTTTCACCGTTGTCATCGTAACCTCCTAGGTTTGCCGTTCATTTTGTACCCTGCCCGACCAAAACATATTGACGGTCATGCGCAAGTCTTATGGTTACCTTTGTACCAGGTTGCATAGGCGAGGACTACCCCCCAGGAGATGAGGGACACCCCCTCCTTTCGAGGGCCTCTCTAGCCATCCACAACCCCGGTGGAATCCCGCGTGGGCAGGCTCCAACTTGTGATCATGGCAACTCAAGCTATTGAGACCTTCCTCGCGATTGTCGTCGACGTACAGACGAGACAGCAGAGGCAGGCAAGACTCGACGGGCAGAATGATCTCACTGGAATCGAGAACGGGGGCAACCAATGACCCTGTGATGGACTGTCGCGTTCGGCGAGAGAGGGGGAACGAGATCGACGAGGAAGGATCGTAGAGATGCGCGTTTCACGGAAGGCTGCAGAAGCTAGATCAGGCTAACAAAGACATTCGTGGAGTTGAAGCGGTTGGGCGACAAGACCGACGCATGAGGCGTTCGATCTTGTCGCACCAGTCTGACCGGCCATTTCATCCGATATCGGCTACCCTAATCCCCCCTTATTGCAGCACGCCGCTCGTGCTGATGCTATAGGGCGCACTGACCGGAGACGCATCGACGAAGGTGCCGAGGGCCGTGAGTGCTCCCGTACTCCCATCGATCGTAAACGCTGACAGGTTATTGGAACCGAAGTTCGCCACATAGGCCCGCTGTCCACTCGGGTCCACGCTGATGGAGATAGGACTCGTGCCCGCCGCAATCGGCGCGCCCACCGTGGTCAGCACCCCCGTCGTACCGTTGATCGCCAAGACGGACACCGTGTTGGCGCCTTGGTTCACGACATAGGCAAATCGGCCGCTCGGATCCACCGTCACCGACACGGGATTGGTCCCGACCGCCACCGGCGCACTCACCGCCGTCAATGTGCCCGTGCTGCCATTGATCTGAAAGACCGACACGTTATTCGACGTTTCATTCGCCACATAGACAAACCGCCCACTTGGCTCCACCGTCACCGATCGTGGGGTCGTCCCAACGGCCACCGCAGACCCGACCGCGGTCAGGCCTCCACTCAGCCGATTGACCGCGAACGTCGACAGGCTGTTGGCGCCCTGGTTCACGACATACGCCCACCGCCCACTCGGATCCACCGTCACGGCGCGCGGCCCCGTTCCGGCTGCAAACGGACTGCCCACCGACGCCAGCGCTCCATTCGCGCTATTAATTGTGAACCCCGATACATTGTTGGAGCCTTGGTTCGCCACATAGGCGAACCGCCCACTCGGATCTACCGTCACCGCCGTGGGAGTCGTCCCGGTTGCCACCGGCGCGCCAAGGGACGTCAACGCTCCGCTACTCCCATCAATCGCA
>JAUXVD010000013.1 GCA_030684575.1 Nitrospirota bacterium
ATGGCGAAGGCGAAATATGAGCGGCGGAAGCCGCACGTGAATATCGGGACGATCGGGCATGTGGACCACGGCAAGACGACGTTGACCGCGGCCTTGACGAAAGTCTGTGCGGAGAAGGGCATGGCCAAGTACATTCCGTACGATGAAGTGGCGAAGGCGAGCGAGAGCCAGGGCCGACGTGATGCCACCAAGATTATGACGATTGCGATCAGTCACGTAGAGTATGAAACGGCTAATCGTCACTATGCCCACGTGGATTGCCCGGGCCACGCCGATTACGTCAAGAATATGATCACCGGCGCCGCGCAGATGGATGGCGCGATCCTCGTCGTCAGTGCGGCAGACGGTCCGATGCCCCAGACGCGGGAGCACATCCTCTTGGCCCGGCAGGTCGGGGTGCCCTACATCGTGGTGTTCCTGAACAAGGCCGACAAGATCGATGACGCAGAGCTCTTGGAGTTGGTCGAGCTCGAAGTGCGGGAGCTGTTGACCAAGTACGGCTTTCCGGGCGACAAGACCCCCATCATTCATGGCTCAGCCTTGAAGGCGATGGAAGGGGATCAGGGGCCGCTCGGCGTGCCGTCGTTGCTCAAGCTATTGGAAGCGGTCGATACCTACATCCCGACGCCGGAGCGTCCGATCGATAAGCCGTTCTTGATGCCGATCGAAGACGTGTTCACCATCAGCGGTCGTGGGACCGTCGTGACCGGGCGTGTCGAGCGTGGGATCGTCAAGGTAGGAGATGAAATCGAGATCGTGGGCTTACGGCCGAACCAGGTCACGATTGTGACCGGGGTGGAGATGTTCCGGAAGGTGCTCGATGAGGGGCAGGCGGGCGATAACGTCGGCGTCTTGCTGCGGGGCACGAAGAAGGAAGATGTGGAGCGCGGGATGGTGCTGTCGAAGCCGAAGAGCATCACGCCGCATACGAAGTTCAAGGCAGAGATCTATGTGTTGGCCAAGGAAGAAGGCGGGCGGCATACGCCGTTCTTCAATGGCTACCGGCCCCAGTTCTATTTCCGGACGACGGACGTCACGGGGATTATGACGTTGAATCCTGGCGTGGAGATGGTCATGCCGGGCGATAATGTGAGTGTGACGGGTGAGCTGATTAGCCCGATTGCGATGGATCAAGGGCTGCGGTTCGCGGTGCGCGAGGGCGGCAAGACTGTCGGTTCTGGCGTCGTCACCGAAATTCTGGCGTAA